>NZ_QQAY01000007.1 GCF_003350505.1 Falsibacillus pallidus | reverse complement strand
AGCTTTCATTCAAGTCGTCTATATATGGAAAAATTTTGAATAGTCATAGGGTTTTCTTACTATCACTGGTTTACGTACCTATTTTTTCTTGTTAACTTGACGGCTATGGAACCTGTCCCCACGTCCCCTCATGAAAGGCGGCGAATACGTGGAGTTCATACTATTATTGACGGCATCTCTCATTCCCTTGTTTATTACTGCAGCCATCTTGTTCTATTATAATTCGATACTAACCAGAGCTCTTTCCATGTTCCTTGTAACGGTTTCATTTTGGCAGGCAGATATTTCTTTTTTATATGCAGAGCCGCTGTTTGGCGCCGACACTGTTGATATTCTGTTTCGCGCATTTCGAATCGGAACCATTTTTGTCATGCCAGCTGTCTATTATTTTTCCTATCTGCTAGTCAAGGAAGCTGCCCAAAGCAAATTCGTTCAAAGAATGAATAGGTTCGGATTAATATTTTCCCTCATTGTTAGTGTTCTAGTTTATGCTGTGAACCTTACCGATTTAGGAATTGCTGGGTATGCCCACATTAATGCAGAAAAATTTTCGCCTTCCTATTTGCTTCCTTTATACGGGGCTCTTAGCTGGACGTTTAAAATCGATGTCGTCTTGGTTTTTGTTAATTCAATTTATTTGTTAATCATCACTTTATGGCTCAAAAATGTTCGATCTCGGAAGTTCCATCTGACATTGGTACTTTCCTCCCTGCTCATCTTTATTAACGGCGTACTTAGTGGATTTTTTGTAATTCCTTTATACTTCTCCAGTTTAAATACAATATTTATTGCCATGATTTTATTTATAGGATTTTTTCAAATGCAATCGTCGCAAATGAAGAAAATGAATCGCAGATTAGAGCGCCAATCAGGACTGCTTCAATCAATTATGCAAATCAATCCACACTACTTATTAGTCCAAGACAAGAAAAATCGCATCGTAGAGGTGAATGACGCTTTTTGCAGCCTTTTTCTTATCACAAAAAAAGACATCATTGGAGAAGAATTTTCATTCGAACAGCTGGAAATGCCGGAATCTGAGTATGAAGGAATTCATTACTTAAAGGATGAAAGAGGGAAAAATCACTTGATTCGATGGGAAAAAAGGGTTCTTCATGATTACTATGGAGATTATTACACCATTTATTTTGGGGTGGATGTAACAGAAGAAAAGCAAAATGAACAGTTGCTCATAGCTTCTGAAAAATACAAAGTTCTAGGGGACATGGCCGCAAGTGTTGCACATGAAATCCGAAACCCTTTGACGACTATCCGCGGATATTTTCAATTGTCGCATGAAAAAGCACCAAAATCTCCCCTTCAATCGATCGTGATCGAGGAAATTGATCGGATCAACGAAGTATTGAAGGAGCTGCTGCTGCTTTCAAAACCACAGGCACAAGTTGGACCCGCGAAGTTAAGCGACCCAATTGGAATTATTCACGAATCAAAAAATCTTCACCTTTTGTTTGAGGCAATGGCAAATAAACAAAACAAAGAGATCATTTTGGAAAACCGTCTGCCTTCAGAACAATGGATACGGATGGACCAAATGCACTTTAAACAGGTCTTTATAAATATTGTGAAAAATGCCTTAGAAGCAGTTAAGGAGAAGGGGAAAGTGAAAATTATTCTCGACTCAAACCAATCCTATTTGAGAGTAAGAATCATCGACAACGGAAATGGCATGACTAAGGAACGACTAGCCAAAATCGGCCAACCCTACTTCACAAGCAAGGAAAAAGGAACCGGAATTGGATTGACCATCTGCTACAAACTCATCAAAGACACCAACGGGGAAATCACTGTCAAAAGCAAACTGAACCACGGGACAACAGTCACCTTTCTGCTTCCGCGAGACAGAGGGACAGGTTCCTTGTCCCATCAATAAATAAAGGGGATCCCGATAGAATCCGGGATCCCCTTATTATTTACCTCCTGCGTTCGAACTCGGGACAAGGAACCTGTCCCCAGCGTCCCACACGTGGTCTTCTATTTTATATTAGCTTGGATTTCTCCAACAGTCTCTGGATGATGACTGCTGTTTCTGCCCGGGTGATTGGAGATTTTAGGTCGAGCATTTTATTGCTTCTTCCATTGATGAGCCCCGCTTGAACAGCGTCTGCGATGCTCTTTCCTTCCCAAGCTGCAATGCTGTTTGCATCACGGAATTGGCTTAAGAATTTTTTCGCTGAACTGCTCTCAAGATTTCCTTCCAACTCCACAACAGCCATCGCCCTCGACAGGATGATCATGGCTTGTTCACGGCTGATTTTTTCCTCTGGGCGGAATGTTCCGTCCTCATACCCGTTAATCAGGCCATATCGATAGGCTGCATGAATAACGGAATCATCCCAGCTGCCATTCTTGACATCCTTGAATAGGGATTCCCCGCTTTCAAGCTTCAATCCCAATCCACGGACCAGGATAGCTGAAAACTCCGCTCTCGTGATATCGCGTTCAGGCGCAAACAGTCCGTTTACATCACCATTAATGACAAATCGGGAACCCATATCATTGATTGCTGATTTGGCCCAATGGCTACTGACATCCTTAAACTCAATTGGATGGTAGATAAGGGAATACGTACTATTGGTCAAGCTATTTACGACCGCATAATATTTACCTTGGTTCACCGCCACTTTTGTTGGAACGTGGCGAACCGTTCCATCTGGTTCCACAACAATACCAGTGGTGATTTTTGATGGATCGATACCATCAGGAAGCGCAATTATTCTTTCGACATATGATTGGAAATCAGACACGTCAACTGATTTGTTATTGTACATTCCTCTTATAGCAAAATTCACAGCAGGTGCAGTTAGTTCGAAGCCGTTATTATCCCCTGCCTCTTCTACGAATTTCGCCATTTCAGTAGGAGTATTCGAAACTTCTATTTGGATTTTTATGTCCTTTAAAGAAATCTGCTTTCCAAACTCATCTTTCAAATTATCAAGGTTAAGCTGATGAGCAGACAATGTATATGATGCACGATCGGACTGGACTTTTAAAATGGCTTCTTTCTGCTGCATATGTGAAATCATTTCTGCATTCAGTTCACCAATAACGACGTCTGTTCCTTTTTTTACAGGGATCGTAATAATTGCATGTTGCCCTTCTTTAGCAAGCTTTTCATCCAGTTTAGCCTGATCCATTGCAATGGTCATGACAGACTGGTGATTCCTAACAGAAGTTGAGGACGTTCCAATTTTCTCAACCTTGCCATTCACTAGAATGTCGACTCCTTGATCCGGTACGTATGGTGCCTGTGGTACAACTGGATCTGTTTCAATAGATTCTGTCCCGCTTCCTGCTTCATTGACCGCTCTCACTTTAAATGTATAGGAATTCCCATTGGTCAACCCCGTCACACTAACAGAACTATTATCCGTTCGAATGACAGTATTTCCAGGATACGCAATGACTTCATAGCCTGTAACTGGCCTACCGCCATCATTTTCAGGAGGTGAGAATGAAATTAACGCTTTCCCGTTTCCAGCCTCAGCCTTAACATTCACCGGTGCACCCGGTGTCGTGAATGGGATAGCGGATACTTCATCTGAAGCTGCACTTTCTCCTGCGTCATTCACAGCTTTTACTACAAAATAATAGGCTGTTCCATTCAGCAGACCTTCTGAGTTATAGCTATCTGATTGCCCATCCACCGTACCAGCAAGCGTCCAAGATGTCCCGGAAACTAAGCTGCGATAGATGTTATAGGCGTCTGCTCCATCTGCCTTCGTCCAGTTCAATAAAGCATTCCCGTTTCCAGGAACGATAGAAATCTGATTTAGAGCTGCAGGTGCCACGACGGCCTGGATCGTATAGGTTTTCGTCGTCATTCCGTCTTGTGCCGCCACTGCGATAGTGATTCTATTTGTGCCCGGAACTAATGAAATAGGGTCCGAAGGTTGTCCGGACGACACCACTGCCCCGTTCACCGTTAATGTCGCATTCACATCTTCAAGAGAAGGCGTCACCGCCAAGCTGTCTATTCCATTTGCCAAAAAGACAGAGTAGTTGGCTACATCAGGGCTGAATGCAGTATTCAGAGTTCCCTGATCCAATACTAATCCACTCAAATTGGCGTTGCTTGACACCGCTCGGTTTACAGTAATGGTGTAGGTTTTAACTGATCCATCTTCTGCTTGAACTGCTACACTAATCATATTTTTTCCTACTTGAAGTGAAATAGGATCTGATTCCGAACCGCTTGTAACAGTCACATCGTTCACCTTAACCGTCGCCGTTCCGTCAGCTACTGTTGGAGTCACTTTGATGTTTGTTGTTTCATTTGGAACAGCCACTGTGTAGTCGGTGGTCCTTGGCGTGAATACTGGGTCAAGTGTTCCGCCATTTACGGTTAAATTGCTTAAATCTGCATTGCTTGATGCAGCTCGGTTTACAGTTATCATGTAGGTTTTTACTGTCCCGTCTTCTGCAGTTACCTCCACCGGGATAGCGTTCTGTCCAATATTCAGTACAATCGGAAGTGATACTCCCCCACTTGCCACCGGTATCCCGTTTACTTTTGCGACAGAAGCACCATCAGCTGTGGTAGGACTGATAAGAATACTTGATATACTATGACCAACATCTGTTGAATAAGATAATTGGCTGGATGAAAATACCGGATCCAGCATTCCCTCACTCAATGTCAAATTGCTTAAATCAGCATTGCTGGACAAGGCGCTATATATCGTAAAGGTATACGTTTTCGTCGTTCCATCTTGTGCCGTAACCACAATAGTGATGATATTTTGACCCGGCTGCAAATTGATGGACTGGGATGCTGCACCACTTGAAGCAACCACTCCGTTCACGGTTACAGTCGCTGTTCCATCCGCTGTTGTAGGGGTCACATTGATACTAGTTACTCCACTTGGCACATAAGCAGTGTATTGGGTCGTTCCTGCCGAAAATTCCGGATCTAACATGCCGCCATTCACGATCAAATTGCTCAAATCTGCGTTGCTCGACTGTGGAGCTGCTACAGTCACTTTCACAATATCACTGGTTATTTGAGCCGTTTGATTTCCGGTTGCACTGATATCCGTATTCGTCACGACCACATAATAATATCCTTCATTATTACTTGATGCCAACATGTTATAGAAAGGATCAGTTGCACCAATAATCATAGTGCTGCCATTTGTGCCAGCCGTATCATTTCGGTACCACTGGTAGCTGAGCGTGCTGCCGGTCGCCCCTACACTTAGCGTAACCGAATCTCCCTCGTTCACATTCTGTGGCTGCGGCTGGAGATTAATGACCGGTGCGGCAGCGTCTACCAATGGCGGTGGTGCATCGGTTCGGAAATTCACCGCATTAATGTTATCAATATCAATCGCCGTCACTAAATCCGGCTGAGAAGAGATGATTTGGATAGTATCGATCCCTTGAAAGGCGGGTGTAAGAGTTACGGTTTTCCATACTCCCCCTTCACCAAAGGAAGGGAAATATTCTACGGGCTGTGATGCTCCGTTTACAGGTAAACCATTTTTAAAACCGACAATGGTAAAAGTAATAGGGTTATTCAAAGTTCCCATGTTGAAATCATAGCCAAGGTCAATTGATTTCAAATCAAAAACCTTTTTGTCATTTGATGTTAATACAACTGAACGTATAGTATAAAAACCACTATTAGAAGCGGCGTAAATAAACCCACCGTCAGTCCAACCGGGATAATTCTCCCCTGCAATGACACAAGTATCACCGACTGCACCATCGGCATATGTATTAGCTGTGATATCCCACCCATCAATATTTGCAGCAGTAAAGGATCCATTTCCAATGTCGCTTGCCGCATATTCAATGTAATACCCTTCTGGAATGTTGTTAAAAGTCGTAATCCCATCAACCGGAGAGCTGCTGACTTGAGCCATAACAGGAAGCGCCGATTGACCAATCATCAGAAAAATTACCAGCCAAACAGCAATCCGCTTTGCACCTCTTCCATTTTTCTTTCGAAACCATCTCTTCATTATTCCCATTTTCATAAGTCTCCTTCATTGGTGCATATCAACTTCATTTATTGATAAAACATCATTTCTAAATCAGTGATGTATATAAATCTCCTTTCTCACATCATTCACAACTAGTAAAAAAGAACTATTACTTTATTTATTTCGGATGGAAGAATGAAAAATGAAGAGGGGTGAAATAAAAATTTTTGGGATGTAAAGTCCCGGTCAGCTGCTACCTGATTAAGCCTGAGAAACGTCCCCCTAATAGAGACAGAGGGACAGGTTCCTTGTCCCACCCATAATAAAGGGGATCCCGATATTAGCCGGAATCCCCTTATTATTACTTGCGGTATTCGAGAAATGGGACAAGGAACCTGTCCCCATCGTCCCATCACTTCGAGTAAAACGCCTGACAATTAGACGACACATCTCCCGCAGGACCATATATTTTTTCAATGGCTTCAACGGTTCTTTCCTGCGTTTTGTCCATCTTGTGCTCTCCACGTTTATCTATATAGTCAAATTTCGAAAGGCAATGGATCATCTCAAAGAATTTATCTAATCCGTTAGTCTCTATTAAGTAGTTGAATAGCAAGAAGCCATCACGATACATAGATCCTTCCGGGTCGGTGTAGTCTATATTTCCAAGTTCTTCTATCGTTTTCACGGATTTCTTTTTCTTAAGAGATAATGTTGTCATTTCTTTCGCCCTATTTGGATCAAACTGGACCTCTCCGTTTTCATCCCGATAAACGGATATTTCTAAATAAGACGCGAACCCTTCCTGGATGTAGATGCTTGCATTATCGTTTGTCAGGTCTCCAAGCATTTTGTGTGTTAATTCATGGGTCAAGAACCGGAATATTTCTTTTGTGAGCTCGGTTGTAATTTCGATGGACTCCCCACCTTCATTCCATCCTGCTAAAGATACCCAAGGAACGGTCGCAGAAACCTCTCCAGGAGTCGGATAAAGTTTAATGGAAAGCGGACCTGGATTCCAGGAGAACTTCTTCTTATAATAGTTCACTATGTCAGTTGCATCCTTTAACGTCTTCTTTGCCGCCTCTTCCTCCCCTTGATTATAGTAAACCGTGATGTTTTCCGTCTCAGACTTCATTTCTTCAAATGGAACATCATTCAGAACCCACTTATCGTTCACTCTTATTGTCTGGTACTTGATATAATTCGTGGAAGAGCCATTACCAGGTGTTGTCATATCTACTTTAAGAGTGACGGTTCCCGTTGTATCTGTCTCCTTCTCAAAATTCTCAAAATCCACCGTTAACGAAGACCCTTGCCCTTTTTTAAAAATCGCCTCTTCTATCCATCTTTTTTGTTCCTTATAAAAAATAGGATTATTCTCATTCTGATAACTCATAAATACCGCTTCATCGTTATCATTAACGGATTTGATCATTTGCTTGAAATCCCTTTCCGGAGTCCCTTTTTCCACAATATAATCCGGGCTTTTCTGGTGGTCCTTCTTTTTTCTCCACCACCGTTTTTTGTTCATCCTTAGGCTTAGTAGCAGCATGTTCATTATCCTCGCTGCATCCCGCCAAGAAAAAACAAATCAACAATGTCATCCACCCTAAATGATCTAACCTTCTCATAAACATCCCCCCGCCACTACTATTCTCCCTATCAATCTGACAATCCTTTTAATAACCATTTTTTGTTAAAAAGCAACAAGTGGCCGCTCACAAAAAAAATTTTTATAACTGCTAAACCTTAGCAACCAACTACCGATATATCAGAAGAGAGAAATAGTACATTAGTCCTAATATTTCTATATTGATTTCGGAGGATCATCTATGAAAAAACAAACAATAGCTGGCTTAGTAGTGGGGGCGGCTTTACTAGCAAGTCCAGTACTGCCATCTCAGGGGTATGCATCGAGCAGCAGTTTTACAGATATTGAAAATTCCTATGCGAAAGATGCGATAATCTCCCTTCAGCAAGCGGGTATTATTAATGGGTTCGGCAATGGGAAATTCAATCCCACTGGGAACTTAACCAGGGAAGAGTTTGCAAAAGTATTAGTACTGGCAAATGGACTGGATACTTCTAATCCTCCCAAACAAGGTACTTTTAGCGATGTAACTACATCTAGCTGGGCCTACTCGTATGTAGAGGCGGCAGTAAAAGCCGGCTATATTAATGGCTATACAGATGGGACTTTTAAAGGGGGCACTAACTTATCCAGGGAGCAAATGGCAGTTATGTTCGTAAGGTCGCTAGATGTTGACGTAACGGGGTATGGCTCAAAGCTGACATTTACGGATAACGGAAGCATTTCTAATTCCTATAAAGATGCTATCGCGTTTTCGGTAGAGGCTGGTTTGATTTCGGGGCAAAAGGATGGGAAGTTTGATCCTAAAGGCAACGCTACAAGAGAACAGGTGGCTAAAGTGGCGTCTTCTTTTATTAAGGTGAAGGAGGATATCAAAAAACCAGCACCGGCTCCCGAACCCGATCCAATACCAACACCAACACCAGTAAGGAATCATGCTCCTGCTTCCAGTTTAATTGAGGCAAAATCAATTACTGTTAATCATCAACATGTAAACATACTTGATGCTTTCAGTGTATTTACAGACCGCGACGGCGATGCATTAACATTCTCCGCCACTTCATCCAATATCGATGTCGCTACAGTTGCTCTTGAAGGTAATGATCTGTATGTTTCTGGCCTTGCAGCCGGCATCAGCACTATAACTTTGACAGCAAATGACCATAGAGGCGGAACAGCAACAGCTTCATTTGTCTTGACAGTGTCATTGACTCCTCAGGAATTAGCTATCAAAAAAATAGAGGATGTCACGACAGATGCAAACGGGATTACATTAACAGACATTAATACCGCTATTAATGGAGAAAGTGCCCTTGTAGAAAATATGGAAATATATCGCAAAGCTTTTATAGATGCTGCCGATACCGATCTAAATTCTGCAGAGAAAATCAACACCATTATAAACAGCATCAATAAAATGTTTACGTTAATTTCTTCAGGTGTAACGGCAACAACTGTAGATCACCTTTCCTATCATGTGTATATTGATGGAAACCATTTGGATTCTGAAGAAGTAAAAAACACATGGGCAACAGCTATATTCACCTATCATTCAGAGGGAACGAGTGCTTCCATTTATGAGGATATGAAGGGTGCACCAGCGTTAGATCCTGAGTTAGGATATTTCCATTCCAAATCTAGCAGTGGATTAACTGATTTCACCGGCGCAGGTTTAGATGCATCAAACGACATCGTCATACTATTCCTGGATGAAGACAAAAATGTAATCGGCTATGCCCCATTGAGTGAAAACGCTGTGAGGCCACCGAGTACTAACTCAAAAATCGAATTAAAGAATGACCAAGAAGTGATTTCTTCATTTTCAGAACTTGGCGATGATGCGTATGAGATTAGTATTTCAAAAAATACATCAGTGAATAACTTACTTGCTTCATTTACAGCTGAAGATAATTCACATCAGATATACGAAGTCTTTGATGAGCTATTTGATTCCTATCAGGATGACAATAACATCATCTCTAAAGGTTCTGTTTTATCCGTGACTGCTGAATCGGGGGAGGTAAGTTACTACTTTATCAATCTAGTTCCAGAGATCAATCCCGCTTGGAATGCACCAAGCTTTACAAAAGATGTTGACGCACCGTTGAGCCTTTCAGGATTATTTACGGATGAGGATAATGATGATTTAACGTATTCAATTGAAGCATTAGATAAAGATATTGCAGACATCTCTGCTGGCGAAGGAACATCCCTGCCGACTATCCATCCGATTTCTGGTGGAACTGCCCACTTTACTGTGAAGGCAAGCGACGGACGCGGCGGGACAAAAGAAGCTACTATCTCTGTGACAATTGAAGCACCGGTAATCCCTACATTCTTTGTAACAAGCATCGATTTTAAAAACGGGACTGGAGTGGCAGGTCAATTTGACGACAATGACGAACTCGTCATTACTTTTTCCAAGGAAGTAAATCCTGCAACAATTAATGCTTCTCTTACGAAAGGCGGAGAAATTGCCCCGGGGAGTTCATTTTATTTAAAAGCAGACCAAATATCCGACACCCTATGGTTCGTAGACCAACAACAGCCGTCCTCCTATCATATAGGAACATTTAATGTTGTTGATGTTGTAATCGGGGGATATGGTGCTGATGGAAGCATTCGCAAAATCACACTGGATCCTACCGGTAAAATTCTTACTTTCCAATTTTACAATATACTTCACGATCCTTATGCAGACGCATCTGATAGCACGTACATCGAATTTACACCAGACCCACAAATCAAGGACATTAACGGAGAATCAATTGCGACAAGTATAAAAGTAAGAGAAGCAAACGGCAGCAAACATTATTAATCTTTGAAAGTGAAGCAGCGGGACGATTCCGCTGCTTCTTTGTATTCGCAACGAAACCATCAGATCGGTCCCATGATTCCTTATATTGTCCACTGCCCGCTGACAAGTGCAACGGTTTTCCATTCTCCCTTACTGTCTTTCTGGAACACAATATATAGGCTAGACCAGTCCATTTTGGAATTCTGTTCGGTACCCGGATGATAAAATTCGACTACATGGGAATTTGGAAATATGTCTTTAATGTTGATTGGGATGTTGCCCCGTTGTTTAAGATCATCAAAAGTACCTTTGTCCGTGTTCGAAAAGTCCTGATATCTCTGGAAATACTCTTTCGGCGTGGAGTTCATCGGTTTTCCGCTTCCATCTTCATTTCCCCACACAATAGTCTTACTCATCTTCAGCAGACTCGGGATCTCCTCTTTTTTAAAGACCACCGCGTCATCTGAGATGTGTTCGTATGGGGAGATGAGAAGGCCTTTTTCAGGGTGGACATAGTTTGCCAACGTGGCCATATCTCCCTTCACTAATGCGTTTCGTACATAGGTCGCCCGCTCCTTGATTTGTTCCGCCATGCTTTCATTGTTACCAAAAAGCGATGTGAATTCACCAGTGGCAGGGTTCACTTTATACCAGCCGTAGGTCGCGGTATGAGTGGTCTGGCCATCTTTTATCCAATCATAAACGTGTACTACATATTGATCTTTTTCCATGTGATCGTACTCTACGATTGTACTCTGTTTGATTTCATTTCCAAGCCGCTGCCTGACTATTTCCTCCGCTTCGTTTTTAGTCAGCTTCTGTATTTTGACACTTGAAATCTTATTCACAATCCAGTGATCCCCCTCGTACTTCAGCTCAAAGGTATACTCCCTGTTGCCTGTGAGGTCACTGATTTGTCTTTGAACCACATGATAAGTTGTAGGGTTCAATCGCTTGAATTGATAGTCTGTATCAGGTTCCAGCCAAGACGGCGGTTCGGTGGCTATCATCTTGGGCTTCCCATCATACATCTCGAAGAAAACGTTTAAATACGATTGGGCAAGATCCTCGGACATGACTGTTTTAAAATGGGCTAATAGCGCATTTATTGTATCGTAGTTTTTAACTATTCCACCTTTACCGGTTTCAACCATAAATGTATTTTTCAATTTCTGAAGAACTTCTGCCGCTTTTTCCTTAGACAAATCCATATTATCCTGGCTATCTTGGCCGTCAGGTGCGGCCGAAGATTGATCATCATTTGTGCCACCCTGATCTTCCACTTTGGATGGATGATCCTGGTTCGTCTGTTTTCCACTTGCTGTGTCATGGGGCTTATTCTTCTCATCCGTTTGTTGGTGCTCAGCACGATTTTGATTATTTTGGTTATCGGTTGCTGCTCCATTAGAGGAACACCCCGCAAAAAGTGCAGCCGCAGCGCATGAAATGAAAAGTGTTCTTATTAAAGGTGTGATATTCATCAACCTTCTCCTTTCTTGTTACTCTTTTGTTCTGACTTACCGAGAAATCTTTATAACACTATGACGAAATAAACCACATAAATGTCTCACCTACAAACAAATTCTTCCTTTTTAGGTACAGAGGGACAGGTTCCTTGTCCCAGCCATATAAAAGGAGACCCCCATTTAAACCGGGATCCCCTTATTAATTCCTGCTGCATTCGAAAATGGGGACAAGGAACCTGTCCCCTTCGTCCCCAAGAACCGCCCCTATGCTTCCACCTTTCTTCCCCCAAACAAGGATTTTCCTACTTTTTGTCGAAAACAAATTATATCAGGGAATAAAAGGAAGTAGGAGTCAGTATGTGGGAATCTATCCAGAGCTTGTGCTTACATGTGGTATTCATTCTTTTTACTATCTTAATCTATCAAGTCTTTTTCTATGAAAGAGAAGAGAAACGGAAAAGGGTCCGTTCCAAGTTTTTTGTATGCATGCTGGTGATATTAGTGTTTACGATGAGCCAACCGGTTCTTTATTCAGAAGTATACAAGTATGATTTTAAGGTTGTCCCTATCATCCTGTCCTTTTTATACGGAGGCAAAAGAGCGGGATTTGCAGCTGTTTTCGTCCTGCTCATAACCGGACTCTTCACTGGACCTAAGCTTGTTATTCTAGCTGGGAATTATACTATATTTTGCTTATTGCTGATGTCTATAACCAATCTGTTTAATCGTTATCGAATAAAAGGTAAAGTCATTGTGATCAGCTTAGTTTATCTGATGATCCCAATTACAAGAGGAATCTTTCTCATTGTAAAAGGAGACATTCCTCAAATCATATTTGAAGTAAGTTCCTCTTCTATTATTTTAGCCACCCTTATCGCTATCATTTATTTAATTGAAAATATGAATGAACAAATGGAGATGAAACAGGAGTTGATCCTTAGGGAAAAGATGGATGTTGTCAGTCAACTGGCAGCTTCTGTTGCACATGAAGTCCGCAATCCGATGACTTCCGTTCGCGGGTTTATGCAGTTAATGCAGAATGAAAGGTTAACAGAAAAGCAGGATATGTATATCAACATTTCCATAGAGGAGTTGGACAGGGCGCAAGGAATCATCAATCAATATCTGGATCTCGCTAAGCCCCAAACCAATCCCCATGAGACCATTGATTTAACATCCGTCATCCACCAATCGATTAACGTCATGCAATCATACGCTGTTTTGAACAGCATACATATCCAACATGAAGTGGAACCATCTCTTGAAATCGTGGGATTTAAACTAGAAATCCAGCAGGTGTTGATCAATATCATCAAAAATGCGATTGAAGCGATCAAAAGTGAAGGAGAAATCCGGATTTCAGCTGCCAAGCAATCCAATGGCATTATATCCATTCTGATAGAAGATAATGGAGCAGGAATGACCGAAGACCAAATAAAAAAACTTGGGAGCCCCTATTACTCTACCAAAGAAAAAGGAACTGGATTGGGACTGACCTTATGCCATCATATCGTGAAGCAGATGGGTGGCCATATCATCATTAAGAGTGAGTTGAATAAAGGGACATGCTTTAACATAAAGCTTCCATCTGGAACATAGGGACAGGTTCCTTGTCCCAACTATAATAAAGGGGATGCCGAAATATACCGGCATCCCCTTTTTGTTTCTTTCGGATGTTCATATCCACCGAAACACAATCTTCACCCAACCCACTACCGCCATCCACAACGGAAGGCTCAACGCCACTCCCCATGTCAGTCCTTTAAAGAAATTCCCTTCCCTATCGCTCATCGGAAACACCTCTGCCTATATAAGATCGCTAGGTGCATATATAATCGCTTGTCTACTCATTATAAACAAAACGTATCGCCAACGATGTCGGAATGAGCTGAGGAAACCGAACAAATATCTACAATTTTTTACCGTTCTAGGTTACTCTTCAGCATCTGGGACACTTTTTCCCTTTCTTCATCTGGAACGGTCAGATAATAGATTCCATCAATCTTGCCGCCTTGCCCTTTCACTTCATACTGCTCAATGTTTGCCCGGACATCACGATAATTCTTTTGGATGTCCATCATGTTGTCGAATGTCAGGTTTGTCTGGACATTGTCGCCAAGTATATGGAGAATGTCATCGTATTTACCCACTGATGTTATGCTTGCTGCTTTCATAAGGATGGCCATGACGATTTGCCGCTGACGCTCATTGCGGCCAAAATCTCCATTTGGATCATCATGACGCATCCTCACATATCCCAATGCCCTTTTCCCATTCAGCTCCAATTTTCCTTTTTTGTAATGGAATCCATTTGGACCTCCCTCATACCAATCCAACGCATTCTCAACCGTCACTCCGCCGACTGCATCGACCAACTGGCTTAATGCTTCCATGTTCATCTTAATGAAATAATCGATCTTGATCCCGGTAAAATTCTCTACGGTTTCGACTGACATGCTTGGACCGCCAAATGCATAGGCATGATTGATTTTATCTACGGTGCCGTGGCCAATAATCTCCGTCCGGGTATCACGAGGGATACTTACCATCTGCATCGTTTTTTTGCTCGTATTCAATGTCGCGACAATCAATGTATCCGATCGTCCGCTATCACCCTTCCTTTCATCCACGCCAAGGAGCAAGATTGAAATCGGATCGGGACCTGTACGCTCAGGCTGATCTTCACTTTTACTGTTTCCTCCCCCGCTGATATTCGGCTTTTCATGAGGAGTCGAAAGTTTCAGGGGCTCATGCATCTGATCTGCAGATGCCTTCACGGTGTTAAATAAATAGCAGGCATATCCTCCCCCCGCCAATAGAAAAACACCAATGATGCTAGAAATGATAATCAATAGTTTTTTCTTCACGTTTCTTTTTCCTCACTTCATAAAAAGTAGATTCTCTAATATATGAATATGCCTCTCCACCACCGAAATCAATGAAGAACATCCTCCCTCCAGTCGTCTAGTGAAGCTATTATACTACCAAGAATTAAGCCATATTAGATTTTCAACAAAAGAAGTGAAGAAGCGACAATACCTTGCAAAATCAGCACTTTTCAAGTCTTGAGCAAACACCAAAAGGCCCTCACTCCACCTTCAGAGTAAGGGCTATTTTATGCTAGAAATGTTCTTATTATTAAATTGTGTCACATCTTTATTTGAGTAAATCAGTGCTCAGCCCGAAAGATGAACAATGCCAATTCTCCTCGGGTCACATACGAATCCGGCGCAAAGGAAACTGTGTTCTTTCCGTTAGTGATACCTTTTTTCTTCAAGGCTCTAACTGCAAGATCATACCGCGAAGGAACATCCGTAAATCTCATTACCGTTCCTTCGCTCGATAAGTGATACGCCCTTTGCAGCATTAAAGCCATTTCACCACGTTTGACAAAGTCATTCGAGCCAAAATTGGAGGGTGATTTTCCGGTGATGATTCCAGCCTGCTGCAGCGCATTGACAGAACCTCTTGCCCG
This sequence comes from Falsibacillus pallidus, assembly GCF_003350505.1. Classification (NCBI taxonomy): domain Bacteria; kingdom Bacillati; phylum Bacillota; class Bacilli; order Caryophanales; family Bacillaceae; genus Falsibacillus; species Falsibacillus pallidus. The sequence continues at coordinate 125,021 of NZ_QQAY01000007.1, read as the reverse complement.
AAGTGGAACATCAGTAAATGGGGAATCATCTCCCTTTGAAGTATCTAAGTTCAGAATATTCGCCAGCCAAATGGCTGCATCCCCCCGCTTAACGGAGAGATTGGTCCCAAAGCCTTTACTCGATACACCCGTGGTCACCCCTTTTTCTAATAAATACGTCACGCTTGGCAGATAATCTTCTGGTACATCGGAGAAGTTGCTTTCCGCATGGAGTTTAAAGGTATACATACCCGTATCGTCTTTATAAACATTCGGAACAAAATAGTATGTCCCCTTTTTTAGTTCAATCGTACTCGAAAAAGGGTCAAAGACGCCAACCTTCCCCATGCTGCCTTTTCGATCCATTATCATATCACCTTCATTCATCAGATCATATCCAACCCGTTCAGATGAAAAGTCAATGGTCAGCAGGCCTGTATACTTCATTTCGAATTTGTAATAGTCGGTCAAATCATGAAAACTGAGAAAACCGATATGGGTTTGATTATCTACTTCGATTTCCTCCGCGACAGCTTTTATATCATTCGGTTCTTTCTCCTGATAATGTACCGGAGTGAAGGAAGCACTCAACTCGTATGGACCTTGATAAAGGATGGAATCATTTCCGGAATAACGGATATAATACGTTCCTGCTTTCAGATCCGTATGGCGTGTCCAATTCCCCGTGATCCCGTTATTCTGTCCAATGGTATCCCAGTATATCTCTTTCCCAGACCCATCGATTAACTGGAATAGCCCTCCCGGCCCTGGAAAATCCGTTTTAACATTAAGAATAAGACGCCCTGATTCAGGCAATTCCACTTTATAATAATCAATTCTATCATTCCAACTGATAAAGCCTTTAACTGGAGACTGATTAAGAACTACATTCATTGAATCATTAATGGTCTGATTCGGTTCTTTTTCATTATTTCCTGCCCCTGAAAAATCTACTTTGACATTGAATTTACCAGTATCCGTATTCCCTTTCCCTATAATAAGTGTATATTCTCCAGGCTCTACATTCATGGAATCCTTCCACACAACAGGAGTATCCGGTGCACCATTGAAAATCCGATGATTTTGCCAGATGAACTCCCCGTCCGGCGCCCTCAAGGAAACCGTTACATTCGAAAAGTAAGCATCGATATTCACCGTTAATTTTCCGGCTGCAGTTAAATTTATTTTGTAGCTGTTTCCTGTGTTATCAGCTGTAATTGACCCTTCAACAATTGACCCAATCGGCAGGTCAGTTTGTGCATTCGCAGATATCGGAATGAATATAGTCAGCAATATAAGAACTACCCCAAAGAAAAACAATTTATTTCCCATTATTTTTATCCCCTTCAAATATTATCCTGGTGATTATACCATTAGAAGGGAGTATTTCCTCTATGAAAATATTGGTAGCCATATTTAGGAGGTCAGAACTTAATATACTAATCTAAAAGTTAAAACCCTTACCCAGTTACTTTAGCACTTTGCAGTACTGGGGGTCAGGAACCACTTCTATCCACAAGGACAAAAACTTTCAGTTCTCGGAAACTAGATTATAGATTTGCGAAGGATAATATACCCATCATCACGAACTAGTTCATTCCATTCATTTGTAAACAAATTACCAATTGGTGTTTACAGGATAAAATTCTAGATTTATTATTTTACTGTAATACTTACCAAAAATTGATAGGAGGAACAAGGTTGAAAAAACTATTAATCGTATTAGTATCTATAATTTTCTTCGGATTACAGATTGCTGCTCCTAGTCCAACAAATGCTGCGACTACATACTCTGCATTCGAAGCATCAAAAATTGTTTTCCAAGAGCACTTTATCACAGGGAATCATTTGCAAGATTCACGTTTGAAAGCTCCTCATAGTGGCGCTAATGAAATGAGATTAGCAGAAGACGCTGCCTTTTTAAGTGTATATACTTATCAAGCTAAGCAAAAAGGGGATTCAACTTATACTTCTGCACTATCAGAATTAAATAAATCAATCGCTTATTTGTATAGTAAAGTATCAACAAATGAATCTCAGTTTAAAAATGCTTTTCAAGCACCTGGCACAGGATTAATTCTTCAAGCATCAATAATGATGAAAAAGTTTAATATGAGTGATTTATCCGCTGCTAGACAAGATCAGGTAAACTACCTTTATAATAATACGAAAAGCTGGTTAAACAGTGCGTATAATTCAACAGCATCTAATGGATATACTTTTAGATACAATGTAGAACATCAAATCACAACTGGTTCAGGTGAGAATATTAAAGCACCATTTGCAGTTAATATTTTAGCAATCTACGCTGGAGCACTCGCTCTAGACTCAGATTTCTTATTTAAAAATTATGGGGTGAATAGCCCAACTGATTACCCTTATCGAAATGACATTGCTAATATCGGAAATTATTTAAAAGCAGTTGGATTTGGAGATTATTCAACAGAAGGCAGACTTACCAATGTTGGCGGTGGCCGTGATGGTGTAGGAACTGGATATGCTACTTGGGTAGGCCTAGGCTTATCCCAAATTGCACATGGAACCGTTTATACTCAATATTTTTCCCAAAGACCGAGCTCAACGTTTATGACAGAAGCCGAAGCCGTTACTAAAGGCATGCAGACTGTTTATGCAAACAGAAGCAATTCATTAATCCCAAGTGGATTTTATGGATTTGCACAGTCTTCATTGACCGATGCTACTGATGTAAGAGCAGAATTATATGCTCTTGCATGGACTGGGGATCAAGGAGCTGTAAACTGGATCGACAGCATAAATGGATTGGTCTACACTAACTCATCAGAAGGACCGGTTATTTGTAGAGTAGCAGCATCAGATGTAAATGATGGAGACACTTCTGAAACTAACTTCCATAGAGCTGTATCTGGATTGACTGCTGGTATGTTAAATGGAGTATCGTTCAATAATTAATAAAAATGGCCATCAACATTTTGAAATGTTGATGGCCATTATTTTATTGATGAAAGAAACACAGGGGCAATTCCCAGGTTTTGCATATTAGAAAAGAAGAGGCCTTGACCTCTTCCACCCTACCTAAACGATTTTCATTTTTCGTCTTTCATCATGGAATTAATTTATAACACTAACCAATCTTTTTTAATAAACCAAAGCTTTTTAGAATCTCAATGAACTCTATAGGTTAATTCTAATGCGAATATATTTCCTGCACTTATATTGATTAATAAGTTGAAAATTCAGAATATGACACCTCTTCCTTTTTATACCTTTATTTACTTTTTCACTAGGCGAAAGTATTGAAACGAAATAAATTCTGTTTAGTCTTATATGTGGAAAACTGTTAATTCTAGTTTAACGTTTACACCTGCCCTCTAAATAAGATGGACAGGTTCCTTGTCCCAATCATTAATAATGTGATGTGAAGTTAGTGGGATTTCCCCAGCTACTTCAGCTTCTAATGAAGCGGCCTCCCAACTAATTAAAATATAATATCGGTGCGTCTGACCCCCTTCATTATAAAATGCTACATTAATTGGATACTATCTCATATAAATTAGACCACATATCCATAATTGGTTATAATTGGATTATATCTATATTTGGAGGTTAACATGATTAAAGTAAATGACTATATTGAAGTATCTTTTGTTAGATTCATAGAAAAGAAAGGTTTTAATCTAGATAATGAATACACAGATAGAAATATAATCGAGGAATATTTGTATGATAACTGCACTAAGTGGGATATAAAGTTTTTCTTAAAATTGTTTCAAGATTTTCTTATAAGCCAAGGGGAAACAAATGAATCCATTATAAAAAAGTTTGAAGTGTTTGTTTCCGATTCGTTTTACCTAGAGTTTATTAACCCTACCAGTATAGACAAACAACCTCGACTTCAAGGATTCCTTAATCACTTTTACCGCTCTTTAAAAGACTCAGAGAATTATCAGGAAATGAGCGATTTCTTAATGGATTCTGCAATCAAAGCTTATAGGCAGAATACAGGGATTGAAGAATGGTTTATTTTGGTTATCGAGAAGTATGGTTCCACATTGAAAGAAGCATTTGAATTATTCACGACCAATACTCTTTATCATCATCTTTATCTCGACTTTCAAAATTGGGTCGATTCAACATTAAAAAAACAATGGTTTATTCCACGTGTAAATGAGAGGTATGATTTTTCCTTTGAAGATAGAAGAAGTAGATTATCTTATTTAATCGCCTCTCCTCCTGTTAAAATAAAATTTCATCCAAAGATGGTAACTACAGATAAGGAAATTAGAAAAGATTTTGAATTTCAATATATTGATTTTCTACAGTATTTAGAAAATAGAGGAGTTAACCTAGCAAAGACAATCACTTATCCAATAATGATGCAATTAATAGAAGATTATTGCATTGAATATGACCAACCTAAAGCGCCTTTGAAAAAGTTTGCCAAAAGCATCAATAAAAAAGACAGCCTATTTAAAAAGTTTATAGGAGATGTGAGAAAATCTCCTAAAGGAGAACCATTCAGTATTGAGAGGTTAGGGCAAACTAAAGCACATGGGCTTATTTTATTTCCCAAGCACCTTAATCTTTCCTCATTCCTTCAAATTTATTGGGATGACATTCATCATATGACTCAGGACTATTTAGATATTTATTATACAGAGGAAGATCTCAAGACAAATATAAGTGGATATAAAAGACTCAAAAATTTATCTGAAATTTACAATAAATTTATAACTTTACCAGCTTTGTTTGTTTGGGAAAAGTTTGGAACTGAAGTATATCCACTAGAGTTAATTGGATTAGAACACAAGGAAGTTTACCAAATCCTTGAGTTTTTCACAGCAGAGATTTCTAAAGGAACAGCTTTCGTAAATGCCAAGGAAAATACTAATCAACAAATCATAAAACTTAACGAGAGGAAGAAAAATATGGAGAAATATAATCTTACCGTGAATGGCAATGGCCCTGTAAACTTTGGAGAGAATCCTAAAATAGAGATTAACAAGATAGAGTATCAAACTGTCAATTCACAATCAATTGATAAAGAACAATTAATGAAAGAACTTACTTTAATCGAGGAAGGTCTCCAAAAGCTAAACAATAAAAACAATGACCAAAAAATATTGCTATCAGATATCATAGATACCCGGAAACAAGCAGAAGAAATGACATCAGAGGGAATCAAAAAGCGACTGATTGATATGGGGTCCACCCTTCTTTATAACACCGCAACTGGCGTCAATGCTGGAATAATAGCAAATATTATTTCTAAAGCTATTGGGTTATAATTAAAAGGATTCACAGGTGGCAGCGAAAATCATTAATAAATTCTTTAAAGCTTAAATTACTAACAAAACACCTCCACATTACACAATAGTTATAGGAGGTGTTTTTCCATGAAAAAGGTAGCCGGAATTCTTGGTAAGGACATAGTTAGTAAGTGGTACAAAAGACACTATAATTAGCATACTCAAAATTACAAGTCTACATTTTTTTATTTTATCCAAATAATATTCCTTTTCCCATTTCTATTACTACTCTCTCCCTATATTAGAACTCTCTTAATACTCTCACTCTTATTGGATTTATACTTAATTGGTGTATCTTTATTCGTCTCTTAAAAAATGTAGTTAGCTTCAATTTTAAAACGCAGTGTGTTTAAATCTTCCATTATTTCGTTTATAAATCATGGAGTTTTATTTTCATATTTATTACCATAATACGTCAATGTGATTATAACATTATTATAAGGATCCGTTGGATCATAATTTTCCTGATCTATGATTCCATTTATTTGAAACTCGTCACCGATTTTATATTTAATACTATTGTTTTCGTATTGATTTCCTAAAATATTCACAAAATCACTGCATCCATTATCGTCTTTTATTTCTACGGGTTTATCGCTTCCTTTATATTGTATGGTTACTTCCTTAACTGAAACCTCAGAAATTGAAAAGAAAGCTGGACAAGATGCTGTCAATGATTTTCCTTCTAAAATCTTACCTAACTCATACTTCCCTTTTATTACTTGATCGTTATTTATTTCTTTTGCTAGCCCTTCTATAGCTTCTTCAATAGGAATAGAATCTTTTACAACATTCTTACATCCTGTAATTATAAAAATTATTAATATTACAAATAAATATTTTTTCAATTATTACATCCCCTTTCTTTTGATTCTAAAACTAATACCCCTTAATTATGACCTTATAAGCCTCCCTCACCCTCTCAATATCATATTCCCACTCTGCAATCGCTGCAGCGTATCTTTTGGATCCATTTCGCTGGGCTTTGAATCTTCTAATAAAATCTGCAAGTTTGTTTATGACTGTTTGCGGGGGATATTCGGTAAGAATTTCTTCTTGGAGGATTTCCCACCTTTTCTTTCTGCTAAGTTTGGTAGTGTAGCCTTTCTCACCTAAAAATGACTTTTCAGGATACCCTATAATAGAAGACTGTGCATTCGTATTTTCTGTTACATTCATATCGGGGACTATTAGTTGTGATTCATATTGTTTCAAGAAATTAATTGCCTTTTTAAACTGATGTTCCTTCACCAACAATATCCAATGCTGTTTGGCCCTGGTTATTCTGAATGCTTACATCTGCTCCGTTGTGAATTAACATCTTCATAAATTCAATCAAAGCTTCGTCCCCATATAATGTATAACCTTCATACTTGCAAGCCATCATCAATACGGTACATCCCTCATTATCATGCATGTTAGGATCTGCACCTGCGCCTAGTAACTTCTCCCCAAATTCCACAAACCAGTTTTCAGGGTCCAACTCAATACTTAATAATGTATGCATTAAAGCTGTTCTCCCATAATTATCTTGCTTATTAACATCAAGTCCCTTATAAAGCAAATAAGTTAAAAAATCCTGATCCCGTGAAACCGAAGATGTGTGATGGAGCAATGAAAATCCCATTCCATCTACAATATTAATATTTCCAAGTTCATGAATCAGGAACGCTGCTACTTCCGTATTTTCATCCTCAACAGCATTTATTAATATCGATATGTTTTCTTCATTAAATACAGCTCCAGCATCTAACAAAATCTTCACGGTAAAAACATCACAAGAGGAAGAAGAGTAATCTAATGCCTTTGTTAGCTCTGATTGAGAAAAAGGTATATCTTGAATTAATTTAATTAACTCTTTATGGTAATTCCGAGAAGCAGCACTTACTAAAAATGAAAACTTCTTCTCATCCGGGCATAAGGAATGATACTTCTCATTCAATAGAAAATCTATTACCGGGGCACAGTCTGTTTTTAGCGAAAGAAGGAATGGATCATCTTTTAGTTCGCACGTAGGGAGGGTATGTAAATTTCTTTTGATAAATCAATTAATTCATCAATATTGCCATTTGAAATTTGTGATTTGATATTCAAGGCGTCTGCACTCCTGTTACGAGAAAATATTAAAAAGCACTCCCTAATTTATCAAGAAGTGCCTTTAAAACAAGTGAATCATAATATTTTCTCTTCATTTAGCTGATTATTAAAAGTAGTTTTTATTTACTCTCTACCACTTCCACATAATTCTCCTCAAAATTCCAAGCATCACGACACATCGCTTTTATATCTCGCTTCACTTCCCAACCTAGCTCTCGCTTTGCCTTGCATACATCAGCATAGGAGGCAGCAATATCTCCTGGACGTCTATCTACTATTTCATATGGGATAGTTATCCCAATTGCTTCTTCAAAAGCACGGATTAACTCAAATACACTTGTCCCTTTACCGGATCCCAGGTTATAGATATGGACACCCTCTGTTAAATTTTCCAGTGCAGCCACATGTCCTTCTGCAAGATCCATCACATGGATATAATCACGTACACCCGTACCATCCACTGTTGGATAATCGTAACCGAATACGTATAACTTTTCCCGCTTTCCTTTAGCTACTTGAGTAACGAAAGGCATTAGATTATTAGGGATGCCATTTGGTGCTTCTCCAATTAATCCACTTTCGTGCGCCCCTACTGGGTTAAAGTAGCGAAGAAGAGCAATAGAGAATTTAGGATTTGCCTTGGAAGTATCTGTTAGAATTTTCTCACTCATCGCTTTTGTTTCTCCATATGGGTTTGTGGTTGGCTGGAGATTCATGGTTTCAATAAAAGGCACTTGATTATCGCCATATACAGTGGCAGATGAACTAAATACAAATCGATGCACTCCATACTTTTGGCAGGCACCTGCAAGAACCATCGTACTCACTAGATTATTTTGATAGTAAGCAAGAGGTTTTGCAACAGATTCACCTACAGCTTTGTATCCAGCAAAGTGAATTACTCCGTGTATCTCATGATTGGAAAAAACCTTATCTATTGCTACTTCATTGGTAGCATCCATTTGATAAAAGATTAAGTCTTTATTCGTGAGCTGCTTTATCTTTTCTAAGGTTTCAAGATTACTATTATTTAAATTATCTACAACTATTACACTATGTCCCGCTTCTAATAAAGCAACACAAGTGTGTGAACCAATGTAGCCAGCTCCACCAGTGACAAGAATATTCATTTTTTCATCTCCCTGAATTTGAATTTTTTTTAGACATAAAAAATAACCCAGCTGATCATTCAACTCGGTTAGTCGTAAATGTTTTTTATTAATGATAATCCTTTATTACACTACTGCGGTGGGGGTCAGGCACCACCAGTAACTTTTGAAGCATCAGCATAGCATGAAGCAATATCTCCAGGTCTCCGTTCTATTATTTCATAAGGAACTTCAATACCATTAGCGTCTTCAAAGGCTTTCACTAACTCTAGTACGCTGGTACCTTGACCAGTTCCCAAGTTATAAATATGAGCACCTTCCTTAAGATTATCTAACGCTGCAACATGCCCCTCTGCTAGATCTAAGACATGAATATAGTCTCTTACTCCGGTATCATCTATAGTTGGATAGTCGTTTCCAAAAACTCGAAGTTTCTTCAGTCTTCCTTTGGCAACCTGAGTAACATATGGCATAAGGTTATTGGGAATGCCATTAGGTGCTTCACCAATCAAGCCACTTTCATGGGCTCCGACTGGATTAAAATATCTTAGAAGATCAACTGAAAATTCAGGGTTTGCTTTAGTTATATCAGTAAGAATTCGCTCACTCATAGCTTTCGTTTCACCATAAGGATTAGTAGTGGGTAACAGGTTCATAGTTTCAACGAAAGGTACTTTATTATCTCCGTAAACTGTTGCTGATGAACTGAAAACAAAACGATTCACACCATATTTCTGACAAGCTTTAGCAAGAATCATAGTGCTAGCTATATTGTTATAATAATAAGTTAATGGTATATCTACCGATTCACCTACCGCTTTTAATCCAGCAAAATGAATAACACCATCTATTTTATTATTATTAAAAATAACATCAATACCTTGTTCATCAGTTGCATCAATCTCAAAAAAAGTTACTTCTTTATCTGTAATGTTTATTATTTTCTCAATGGTCTCAAGTCTGCTATTACAAAGGTTATCAGCAATTATAACTGAATGCCCTGCTTCTAATAATGCAATACATGTATGTGAACCTATATATCCCGCGCCTCCGGTTACTAATATGTTCATTAAATGAATTCCTCCCTCCAACCTACTTCTATTTCTCTACAAATCTTGACCTATTTCTAGTGGTTACAGGCACTGTCACTTTAGCTTTAGCTTACAGGATGGTGAGCATTAAATTTTGATTTATTTTTTCGCCTGTTTTTTATAGAGGACCAAAAAATTAATAATATCCATAAAATAAATAACGGAGCAAATGCTGCTAACTGGACTACAAGGAATAAAGTAACCACTAGTACCGTCAAAGCACTAATAATTGGATCACGCGTGGAGTCTCCAATTCTACATAACAGTGATATAAAAAGCGGTCCTATTAGAAAACCAAACCAACTAAAATTAGCGATTGCTTCTTCTAACCAACTTGTCGTCATTCCCCAACCAATATATTGAGGTGGCATAGATAACATTGCAGAAGTAAAATAAACTGCATATGGCCATGGTTTTTCCGGCCACCACTTTCTTGGAATATACATTAATAAATTGTAAAGTATACTTTGTCCTCTATACTCTAATATCTCCATACGATCAGGATGTATCTCGGAATAGATTGTCATCTTTGTTACATCATCTCTACCATAATCAACTCTTATATTTTCATATTTTTGCTTAAAACTTAAACTAGGACCGTTGTCGTATCTTAAATTTTGCTGGTAAAGGCTAGAATATCCGACAATAAATATTACCGCTATCATGATTGAGACAAGTAATCTCCAAGACTTTAATAATCCATTATGCCAAAGAGCATAGCCAAGCATTAACACAACTACAGCGACAATCGCTCTCTTACCATTAAGCCATACTGAAAATATTAGCCAAGGAAGAATGATTAAAACATTCGATAATTTAAGTTTATCCCTTAATAAAAGAAGTGCACATCCACTAACTACACTTATAAACGTAATTAACGAAATAATAGAATGGTAGGATCGTATTTCTTCACTAATGAATTCCCCTACCAATATTGCTCCATAATGTGTATAGAATAATGGATTAGGAGCAAAAATTAAAGCTATTAATGGGCTAATTAATAAGATTACAAAGAGCGGTCTAAACGGTTTGAATAATTGATAATCAACCTTTTTTATTAAATCCCTTGAATATTTCTTTGGTTTTCCTGTTAACCACCAAATTATTGGTATGAAACTAATATAAAAACAATAAATTATAGATACAAGATCATCATTTTTTGAAAGCTCAAAACCAGGGTAATATCTGTAAAAAGGTTTACCTATAAAGAGATCTAAGGCAATAGGTATTGCAAAAAAAACATAAAGTACAATAATTGCAAAAAGAATTGAATAAAATGTCCTCTTAACTAATTTCACAATTGAAAATACAAACCATATAGTCAGCCATGTAAATGTTAAGAAGTTTAATATATCAACCATAAATATTCTCCATTTTTCTTACCACGCTTCTAAGATCATATCCTGAAACCCTAAGGGCATTCTCTCTTTCCTCCCAAGATGGTAAGTTTAAAACTAATGAATTTATTATCTCTTTTGTCCAAGTATCAATACCAGCTTTTAAATCTACAAACTTAATTAATTGATTATTCATATCAACTTCTTTAGTTATAGAGCTAGATATAACACATGGTATTCCAGCAGCCTGTGCTTCTACAAGAACGACTGGTAATCCTTCAAAAAGAGATGGAAATAAAAATAGATCAATTGCTGATAATATTTCTGGTACATCATTTCTAACACCAAGAAAGTGAACGTTGCTTTGTATCCCTTTATTAAATACTAAATCCTCTATCTCTTTTTTTAATGCTCCTTCACCAACAAGTAATAGGTTAGAATCAGGAGATTCCTTTAAAACTCCCTCGAATACTTCTATTAATAAATGATGGTTCTTTTGCTTGCTAAAACGACCAATATGCCCTAATAATGGGCCATTGACTGGTAAGTTTAGTTTTTTCCTTAACTCTTTTTTATCTAATTCAATATTTTTGAAAGGAACAAGATCTACCGCATTTGGTATGACAAATACTCTATTGTCTTCCCAACAATTTATTCCGAATAAAGACTCACATGCTGCTTTAGAACATCCAGGAAGGTGTGTTGCATTTTTATCAATTAGCCTACTTGTGTACCAACGATATAAATTCCTTTTTATTGAAGATGCATGTCCATCTTGTGTATTATGGCTGTGAGCTAACCTGATAGGTATATCCATTTGTTTGGCAATTTGTAGTACAAACCCACTAAAATGATGAACATGGCTATGAATTCCTTCAAATGGTCCTTTACTTTTTATAGTTTCTTTAAGTGCTTGTCTGTAAGCTTTTAATCCTGAAGTAGTGGGATTTGGGTGACTGAATATTCGACCGCCTAATGATTTTATTTCCTCATCGAAATGACACTGCTCGGATGTATTTACCGCAAAGTCAAATTGAATCTTTGTCCGATCAATCTTTCTATATATATTCATAATTAAGGTTTCAGCACCGCCGCGATTCATTGCGCCAACTATGTGCAGTATTCTAACTTGATTATTATTATCCATTATTGAATTGACCTCCAGATTGCTTTCTTTTATCTCTAAAAATGAAAATATTAATTAGTAAACTACCAAGAAATTGAATTACCCCGGCAATTATTAATCCGTAAATTGCCCCCCTCATACCAAAAACGGGCACTAATAAAATTGAAAATATTACATTGGAGAGTGTTACAACAATGAATAGTAAAGGTTGGATTTTAAACAAACGCGCAGCGGTCATACTGTAACCTAAAAATGAACTTAAATACGCAAAAAAAGCATAGACCATTACAAGCACAAACTCACTTGAATAATTACTATATTCATTATTGTACAAAAGACTCAATATCTGCTTTCCAAAGAAAAATGCAATTAATATTCCTAAACTGCCTAATAAAGAAGCTATAATAACTAATTTTACTAATAACCGTCTAGCTTCTTTCAACTCTCTATTCGCAAAATTTTTAGAAAGCCTTGGCGTTGCAGACTGCCCTAATGCATTTACAACCGTTGTTCCTGCAATAACAATATATGCGATAGCAGAATAATATCCTAAAGAATCAGCATCTAAATAATGGTCGATTATATATCTTGGAACATTTGAATTAAAAGATAGTAACATCATTACAATTCCTAAAGGTAAACTTAATCGGATTAATTCAAAAAAGGAACCTTTTTCAAAATAAGGTTTTATTGTAGTGAGATGGCGTACATTTTTAATATCATATAGTAACATAACTAGTAACCATGCAAATGCTAAAGCTACTACACTATAAATTAAATTTTGTGTTATCAATAAGGTTATTCCCATAAAAAGAATGGAGGTAATACCTTTTATAATCATAGATTTTGATATAAAATCCATTCTCTCTTCTTTCTGTAATACTCCATATATCACATCACTAGTAGCCTCTATACCTTTTGCAAGACAGATTATTAATAGAACTGCAACCGTTTGGTAATTGTAATTTGCCATAAAAATTATAATTGAAATGATAATTATTGCTAATAATATACAAATTAATCTTAAACCAAGATAATTGTTAAAGGAGTGTTTTCCTTCGGTATCCGTAGCTATTACTGATCTTAATTGTAAATTGGTTAACATAAAAACTGGTGCTGTTAGCGCTAACCCTAAAGAATAAATACCGACCATATCAGGACTTCCGAATTTCGCCAACATTATTAATAATCCCCATTGACAAGCAGCATAAATGATATTACCAATTAAAGTCCAAGAAAAATTCAGACGTAGAGACAGTGGGATTTTATTTTTTTCTAACGTTTTCATATACGATCATCCCTTATTATTAACCTTTGCTCAATTCACAGAACTCTTTATAGAAAGTAAGCCTCTTATTTTCTAATAATTTTGTATCAAATTCTTTCGCCTTTTTAAAACTACGGCATGCCTCTTCTAGCATCATGTTCTTATCCGTGTTTTTTAGCAATCTGTATATCTCATCTACTGATCCAGCACTAAAAGTAAAGTTTTCATCTATCAGTTCAGGTATCCCTCCTATATTAGAGCCCAAAGATGGACATCCTCTACTCATAGCCTCAACCAAAGCTCGAGGTAACCCTTCTGTTTTACTTGGCTGAATATAAATATCGATATTATCCAAGTACTCAAATACTTTTTCATGAGGTAACGATCCTAGAAACTTTACCTTATCAAGAACACCATATTTTTCTGCAATAGACTTCAAATAGGTGTTCTCACCGCCTCCTGCTAAGTGATACTCGATGTTATAACCTTCCCTAATTAACCTTGACATAGCTTTAATGACATATTCTTGCCCTTTATATTTTACATTTACAGCAGCAGTAGTTCCAATTATTAAAGGCTTGTCTTCTTGATTATTAATTCTTAATAACCGCTTCTTAAGTATACCTTCATCTAATTTAGGTAAAGATACATCCGAACACCCTATCACTCTACCTTTACAAGGATATCTATGCTGTAAAAATTCATTTGTTACATATAATGTGTAAGGTGCTCTTTTCACAGCTCTTTTCATAGCTAAATAACTAGGTAAAGCAGCGAACTTCCCTTTATAACTATGACTCCAGTAAACATCCCTAGGACAACCTACCACTTCTACAAGATATGGTTTTTGTTTTGTTTTTGCTGTTTTAACTACTATATTTCCTGTTACGCATGGCAGGCGAGCAATAATTATGTCAGCTTCTGCTACCGCCTTTTCTATTTGTCCTTTTACTTTTAGACTGTTATAAATGATCTCTTTCAAAGAAGATATATTGGGACATTCCGTAACATAAAAGTTCTCTGAATTTATTTTCGTAAATTTTTTAAGTTCTTTCTCATCAAAAACTTCTTTAACTCGTGTAAAGATATTTACTTCATTAGCAATTTTAAAATATCGGGATAGCATTTTATCTGTGATAGTTCTACTATAATAATTCCCTTCTTTATCTTTAATAAGCGGGCCGGTATAACTAAATAATAATTTCATGTTATAACCCTCTAACTCTTTAATATTAATAAGTCTTTCTTTATCTTAGTCGTAGATATCTCGGGCGTTCTTTGTAAGTAGACCACCTCACAAGAATCTTCTAAAAAGTTAAACTTATCTTTCCAGTCATCACCCATTACAAATGTATCAACTCTATATTCTTGGACATCTTTAACCTTCTGGTCCCAATTTTTTTCAGGTATTACCAAATCTACGTATCTAATAGCTTCTAACAATTTTTTTCTTTCTTCATAGGTGAAATAAGTATTTTTGCCCTTTTGCTCGCTGTTAAATTCATCTGTAGATAATGCAACAATCAGATAATCACCTAATGCCTTAGCTCTACGCAACAAGTTTATATGGCCATAATGTAACAAATCAAAAGTACCGTATGTTATTACTCTTTTCATCTTCAATCCCCTCATTCTGAATTAATATTTTTATAAATAGTATCTAAAGAAACTTTTGTTCCATTTCCATAACTCTGAACGTAGAAGCTGCGAAAGTCCCTCACTAACTTCATCACATTTTTATATGGTAAGTCCTTAATTAACTCTAATAGTTCATTCTCGTTAATTGTTCCACCAGGCAATGATTCTCTAATATCAAAGTACAATCCACGTCTATCGACATAATTTTCATAGTCGTATGCATAGCAAAGCATAGGTCTATCTAATATCGAGTAATCAAAGAAAATACTAGAATAATCCGAGATTAATAAATCGGATGCTATCATTAGGTCATTCAATACTGGATAGTTAGATACATCATACACAAATCCATTATCAGCTTTTACATTCAATACTTCTGCCACTTCGTAATGCGCACGAAGTAAAACGATATACTCACTGCCAATTTCCCTTTTCCATTTATCAAAATCAATTGGAGGAGCAATCACGCAATTAAGCTGGTTGTCTCTTTCATATTCCCGAAAGGTAGGTGCATAAAGGATTACTTTCTTATCTAAAGGTAATCCTATTTTCTGCATCATTTCCTTCTTGGTCTTAGCAGTAGCTTTTGCCAAACTATCATTTCTTGGCAAACCGCATACCAAAAATTTCTCCCTATCTATATTAAAGACTCTTGAAAAAATATCAGCTTCATACTTACTTTGCGAAGTCATTATATCAACATTCCATTTAGCCTTTGTCCCGAATGATTTATTCCCATTAGAAATATCCATTCCCATTTTTTTAATTGGCGTTCCATGCCAGGTGTTGAAATAGAAGGTGTTCTTCCCTTTGAAACTTAACCCCCGTTCTACCCTAGAATTAGTAATCCAACATTGTGCCTTTAAAGCCGTAATAAAATACTTAAATGAATCAGTTTTTGCTTTTCTTCCTCTTGGAATTATAAAATCACCTGGATTGTGAAAAGCCCAAACTAATTTATAGTTTTTAAAACGATTATCTTTAATCATCTCATCATATATTTCCCTTGGGCTATCATCAAATTTCTTTCCACCAAAACTGATAAAAAGAACCAGCTTATCGTCTGGCTTAACCATAAACTTAATAAGGTTTAATATAAGTGAACCAGCCCAATAATAAATTATATATAATGGCTTAAAATATTTTATAATCTTCATTAAATATCTCTTCAACGTTACACCTCTGAATATATTTTCTCCATATCATTAATTACATTATTTATATCGAATGCCAATATTAATCTATTATTATATTCACCCATAACCTCTCTTTGAGAAGTATTCTGCTCTAATTTTTTAATAGCATTCGAGAAGCCTTCAATATTATCTGGCTCTAGTAAGTAACCCCCACTACCATCTTGAATTAAATCACTATTTCCTCTAATTCTCGAACAAACCACTGGTAGTCCCGAGCACATAGCTTCCATTAGAGACAGTGATAATCCCTCACGGAATGAAGGGAACGCGAAAATATCTGAAACTTGACTAATTTCAGCTATATCTGTTCGATACCCAAATAACCTTACTTGCTCCTCCAATCCTAGTTCCTTAACTAGTTTTTTTAGGTGGTTTTTTAGCAGGCCTTCTCCACATATTACGTAATAAATATTAGGGTTACCTAATTTCGCTATAGCTCTAATAATGGTTTCATGATTTTTATTCTTATTCAACTCTCCAACAGAAAGAACGATTATACTATCCTTTGGAATCCCAATTTCATTGCGTTTTTTTGTTTTATTTACTAGTATCTCACTGAATTTATGAGTATCTATTCCAACACCAGGAACATACTCTATATGTTTAGCTTTAAATTTCTGGGCCCTACTATAATCTTCTTTATTAATAGTAATAAGTACATCTGTATATCTCGCTAACCATCTCTCAACTGGATAATATAATAACCAATTTGTAATAGGTGCACCTTTATAAAAATGAAATCCATGGGCAGTATAGAAGACCTTAGTGTTATCCCTTCTTGTGTTACGTGCTGCTATTCTTGCCAGAACTCCGCCCATTGGTGTATGACAATGAATAATATCAAATTCATTCGAATCTATTATTTGTTTTAGCTGTTTATAGGTGTTAAAATTATTTTTTTTAATTGGCGACCTTTCAAAAGGAAGGTCATAATAAATGTCGCAATATGGTATGACACATTCTTCTTTGTTTTCATAATCATTTTTTGCACAAACATATGTCTCATATCCATTCTCTTTAAACCATTTTAAAAAAGGAATATGGAACACCATAATATGAGCTTTTACAACAGTAGCTACTAACAATACTTTTTTCTTTTTCATTTTCATTTCTCCGTTAATCTTATAGATGTCTCAAAATCATAAATTGTATATCTATTTTTGTATTCATCTATTTGCTTATCATATACCAAGTTACCAAAAATCTTCTTTACTGTGCTAATCCTAATTAGTCTTATGAAAAAATTAAATGATTTTGTCATTCTTATCTTAGTACCGTGTAATTCTGCTATCATTTCAACCATTTCTGACGTACAGACATAGTCAGCATTCTGGGGGAAGAATAAACCAGAGTTAGAATCATCTATTATGAATCGTATAAATTCACTTAGATTATCAATATAAATCATACTACGCATATTCTCTATTCTTGGAAATATGGGAATCTTTAGTGCGAGACTTCCTAATCTGGAATAGTTACCTTTACAACCTTTACCATATATCATTGGAGGACGAATAATTGCTAGCTTAAACTCATTACTCTCTAGAGGTTTTATTAACTCCTCGGCTTGTAGCTTAGATTTACCATAATTACTTTTAGGTTTAAGAGGAGAGCTTTTATCGATCACACCACTCTCAATCCCATAAACACTCATGGAACTAAGAAATATGAACTGTTTAACGCCTTCAAATTTTGCCTTTTGAGCAACTTCGTAAGCTAAATCACGGTTCACCTTGTAATAAAGAGATGCATTTTCCTTTGTTTCCTTTATATGCGCTATACCCGCTACACAAACTACAGCATCATATTTAGAGAAGTCTTTGTCCTTCCACGATTCACTTCTTAAACTAATTGAATCTAATAAATATTTATCTGGATAATTTGCAAGCCATTTTTGCAAACTAGTTCCTACATAGCTACTTTTCCCTGTTATTAGTATTTTTTTCATTTTGAAATGCGCTCCTTAGCACTTGCTACTTCCTTCTTACTAGTCACTCCCGTACCACCTTCAACAACACCGTCACTTTTTACAACACTAACGATGGTGCCAAAGAAGCACTTTACATCCATCAACAGACTAATCTTTTCAACGTACTCCCCATCCAAATTCGCTTTCACCTCAATAGGAAGCTCATCTCTACCATTGATCTGAGCCCAACCAGTTATGCCAGGTGGTACATCATTGGCCCCATATTTATCTCGTTCAGTTATTAAATCATACTGGTTCCAAAGCGCTGGTCTCGGACCAATGATACTCATCTGACCAACAAAGATATTCCAGATTTGTGGAAGTTCATCTAGTGAAGTTTTCCTCAAGAACTTACCCATTTTAGTAATGTATTGATCCGGGTTATCTAACAAATGAGTGGGAGTGTCCTTAGGCGTATCTATTCTCATTGTACGAAACTTCAATATATTGAAATGTGTCTTATTGATTCCAATACGCTTTTGTTTGAACAGAACAGGGCCTCTAGAATCAAGTTTAATAGCAATAATGAGGATTAAGAAAATAGGTGATAAAACAATAAGTCCAATAAAGGAAAGAAGAATATCTATTAGTCTTTTGACTTTCATATACATGCCTGTAACACTCCTTGAAAAGTTATTTAGTAAGTTAATACTTAATTGGAATCTTCAAATCTCCATTCCAATCAACTACTAAACCACTAAAATTGTTATCTATAAAGCATAGCCACCTCGCATTAAATATGCAATATGAGAAATAGATGAAAATATCAACACGTAGTATATATTCGTTGAAAAATTCAACTTAAACCACTACATATTGTGTTTTCTTATCGAAATCCAATACTCACCTCGTAATATCTATTCAATCTACCTTACAAATACGAAATAGATATTCTTACATTCATCACTTATAATCGTGTTTCTTCCTATTATATACCATTCAATCAATCTATAAATCCCACTAAAAATGCCCCAATCCCTTATCCCGCAAGGTTTCTAGCGTTTAATCTAACTATGATAGTCAGTTCCTTAACTCCATTCAATATTTTTCCATATTTTAGGTTCTTAAAAAGCCCGTCAAATCAACGTTTTCCAGAATCAAAACACCTTATTTTAGCCTTTTTATCTTTTTATACTAACAAAATGATACTATGTTAAATAGATAAAACCCATATATTGAACATTACCTAGATTTTTAACTAAATATCATACTACATGTTGTGGTTATCTGATTACGATAGTCAATTCCCCATCCACCATTCAAAAAAACACCCACAATCAATCCCCTGAACAACGACCAAAAAATCACACCCTACAAATAAGGCACGCCATCTCCCACATCACCATCCTCTTCAGGAACAACTTCAGAGTGTACACTACAAATAACAGCACCCTCCTCATAAACAAACTCCCCACGACCAGGACACAAATCTCTATCATATTGCCTCAAAAATTCAGCAAACAAAACCTCAGAAGTATCTTCACCCTCCAAAGTTAAATATTGACGATAGTCCTTCTCCACTGTCACTCGATTAAGATGACAAACATCCTTTTCCGATTTTTCAATAATAGAAGAGTAAGATAACACCGCAATCGACATAACAATTCCCAATACCACAATCACGGCTAACAATTCGATTAATGTAAATCCCCTATCATTACCATTTCTACAAATAATCCACTTACCCCTATTCACCCAGTAGTTCCTCCTAGTTATCTTTATGTACATGAAAGAAATAATCTAGGTGTTCAAATACTTCATGAATTTAACTACCATTACCATAAATAGTCACGAGACCGAAAGGGCTCGCAATAAAAACAGCTCCACAATCCCACACATCAACAAAAAAAGAGAACGGATCACCTCTAGATCCATCCTCTTCTCATAATAATCCTACTTCACAATAACATCTTCCTCTTCCAAAACCCTCTTCAAGTACTCCAAAACCTGCCCCCTCAGATCCTCCCTCTCCAAAGCAAAATCCAAAGTAGCCTTAATAAACCCAAACTTATCCCCAACATCATGCCTTACCCCATCAAACTCACACCCAACAACCATCTGCATTTCATTCAACTTCTTAATAGCATCAGTCAGCTGTATCTCTCCACCAGCTCCCGGTGTCTGGTTCTCTAAAATCTCAAAAATCTCCGGTCGCAATATATACCGCCCCATAATGGCATAGTTAGAAGGTGCAACTTCTTTCTTAGGCTTCTCCACCAAATCATCAATATGGAAGATACCTTGATCCATTCCATTATTGCTGATAGAAATCACACCATACTTCGAAACATCTTCTTCCGGAACCTGCTTGACTCCAATGACGGAGGAGTTATAGCGGCTGTATACATCAATCAACTGCTTCAAGCAAGGCTTTTCCGGAGAATGAACAATATCATCCCCAAGCAATACCGCAAATGGCTCGTCACCGATAAATCGGCTGGCACATGCAATCGCATGCCCTAAACCAAGCGGCTCTTTTTGACGTATATAGTGAATGTTAGCCAACTTCGAAATCCCTTGAACCTCTGCCAGCTGCTCAAGCTTCCCCTTTTTCGCCAATGTTTCTTCGAGCTCATAAGACTTATCAAAGTGATCCTCAATCGCACGCTTTCCCCGTCCCGTAACGATGATGATATCTTCAATTCCAGAAGCAACAGCCTCTTCAATGATATATTGAATTGTCGGCTTATCGACGATCGGCAGCATTTCCTTCGGCTGCGCCTTGGTAGCAGGCAGGAACCTTGTCCCAAGCCCTGCTGCCGGAATGATGGCTTTTCTTACTCTTTGCATTCAGTAATCCCCCCTATTACACATGATTCAATAAATCGATTTCCTTTTTATTGGCCATGCCTAAGACTATTTCTTTCAACCGTTCTGGTTCCATTTCTAAAAATGAATCAATCAAGTGATTAACTGTTGAATAATTGAACTCCACTGTTTTCCCAATGAAAATCTTCGGAAATACCGGTTTCTGATGAACTTCATTTTCCCCAAGAAGCTCTTCGAACATCTTCTCACCAGGGCGGATTCCGGCGAATTTGATTCCGATTTCTTCTATTGTATAGCCTGACAGTTGAATCAAGTTTTTCGCTAGATCGACAATCTTGACCGGCTCTCCCATATCGAGGACAAAGACTTCTCCTCCACGAGCTAGTGCACCTGCCTGAAGTACGAGTCTCGACGCTTCCGGTATGGTCATGAAGTACCTCGTCATATCCGGATGAGTTACTGTAACCGGACCGCCTGTCTGAATTTGCTTTTTGAACAATGGAATAACGCTGCCGCGGCTGCCGAGTACATTCCCGAATCGAACAGCGACATACTTAGTCGAGCTGTGCTTGTCTAGGTTTTGGATAACCATTTCAGCAATGCGCTTTGTGGAACCCATTACGTTCGTTGGATTCACAGCTTTATCTGATGATACAAGCACAAATGTCTCTACACCGAACGTGTCGGCTGCTTCTGCGACGTTCCGTGTTCCGATGACATTGTTTTTGACAGCTTCTTTCGGATTATATTCCATCAACGGCACATGCTTATGGGCAGCTGCATGATAGACAACATCCGGACGGTGCCTTTCAACAATTTCAAAGATACGGTCTCGGTCCTGGACATCTGCAATGACAGGGATGATTTCGATCTCTTCAAGCTTCAGTCCTCTCAGCTCCATATCGATTCCATAGATGCTGTTTTCTCCATGTCCTAAAAGCAATAGCTTCTTCGGGTTGAAGCGGGAAATCTGACGGCAGATCTCCGAACCGATGGAACCGCCTGCTCCCGTTACAAGGATGGTCTTGCCGGTTACGTACTCCGAGATGCTTTCGATATCAAGCTTGACCGGCTCCCTTCCAAGAAGGTCCTCCACTTGGACATCACGGAATTGATTGACGGATACCTTGCCGGAGATGATATCTTCAATCATCGGCATGATCTGCGTCTTTGCTGCTGTTTTGGCGCATTCATCAAAGATTCTCTTTAAGTCCTGTTTCGATAAGGACGGGATTGCAATGATGATGTTATCGATTTTATAGCTTTCAACCGCCTGTTTGATGGTTGTCGAATCGCCGACAACCGGTATTCCGAAATATTGAAGCCGGAATTTCTTCGGATCGTCATCGATATAGGCTACAGGCATCAAGTCAGTATCTGCATTCTTATTCAGCTGACGGACGGCCATATGCCCTCCCGCACCCGCTCCGATAATCAAGGTGCGTTTTTTAATTCGATTCGTATGTATGTATCGATCACGGTAAACTCGCCACGAGAAGCGTGAACCACCAATGAAAATAATATGTAGCATCCACGTGATCATCAAAGCACGGAAATAAATGTCTCCGTTATAAAGGAATTGGATGATGGCTGTTGTGATGATCGAATAGGTGACTGCTTTGACAATCGCTGTCAATTCACTGACGCTTGCATATTCCCATGCCTTGTTATACAAGCGGTAAAGAGAGGCAAACAAATGATGGCTGACTAATAATGCAATGGAACTCAATATGAGTTTCGGATACTGAAGGACCACCAAATACGGATGCAGTGTGAGGTAGCTTAAGTAGATAGCCGACAAAACAATGATTGAATCTAATACAATTAACAAACTCAGCCTTTTGTGATACGTCAAATCTCTTTCCCCCTTTTTAAATCAATATTTGTAATACTTCTTTTAGGATAAAAATAAATACCTAGTGAAAACACACGTGTCTTGACATGCGCTTTCACTAAGTATTCATATGAATATTCCCTTAATAAATAAGGTGGGCATCTAACCCGCCCTCACGCCACACTATCGACGACTACGCGTCTAAGGTCCTGCTGATTACCACTGCCCACAGCATGGCCGAGTACCTCCATTGATAACGGAAAGGAGACATTACCAGTTATGTAAAATTTTTTAAACCAGATAAAAATCAAGGAATCTTCTTAAAAGATTCCTAGGAATTTCTTCTTCCCAACCCTTTCAGGCATTTCTTTGAGTACACTTTTGCCTTCAAATAAAAGATATGGATTTTCCTGAAATAGATATTCCACATCTGTTCCGAACTGCTTCTTAATCCGGCTGTAGGCTTCTGCCATATAAAAGCCCCGGGTAGTATTATTGTGGGCGTCCGATGCAACAAAATGCGTCAAATTCGCGGCGATAAGCTGAGCAGAAAACCTTTGGATTTTCTTTCCGAATTTACCGGCCACGCTTCCTGCCGTAACTTGTGTGAATGCACCGTTTTTTACCAATTTATAAAGGAGATCTGGATTCTCCATCAGTTCTTGATTACGCTCCGGATGAACAATGATTGGCATGAGCCCTTTCAACTGGAGATCGTATAAGAGCTTTTCCGCATATCTCGGGACATGTCCGGATGGAAACTCAATCAGAATGAATGGCGTTCTGTCAGCAAGCGTGAGGATGTCCCCACTCTCGTATTCCTCCATGATTTCTCCGAATACTCTGACTTCCTGGCCCGCAAGGATCTCTATATCGACTCTCTGTTCCTTAAGATAGTCATTGAGTTTTGCTGCTTCTTCAAGGACGGATTCTTTCGGATTCACATACTTTTCGTTCTTATGATGGGGAGTGGCGATGATCGTATGAATGCCTTCCTCTTCTGCTTTTTTAGCCATCAGCAAGCTTGCTTCCAGATCTGCTGCTCCATCGTCCAACCCTGGAAGTATATGACAATGCAAATCAATCATTACGCCTCACTCCTTGTCGAAAAGTAAAAACAGTACTTTAATAGTACTATTTACTCATTTATCTGTAAACCGTTGTAAATTGTCGAATCTTGACTATTTTGACCCGTAATAATAATAATATTGAGAGTTATTCATTTTCTTATTGTTTAAAACTACACCGATCAATTTCGTTTTTGACGCTTCTAATAAATCTTTTGCCTTAATTGCCTGCTCATTTTCCGTCGATCCACTGGAAATGACCAGAATTGTTCCATCACATTGATTAGCAAGAACTTGGGCATCCGTCACTGCAGTTACTGGAGGTGTATCAAAAAGGACGATATCATACCTTTCATAAACATTCGCCAGGAAATTCTCCATTGATCCGGAACTCAAAAGCTCAGCTGGGTTAGGCGGAATTGGTCCACTGGCCAGGATGTCCAGATTATCGACATCTGATGACTGGATGGCTTCTGTCAAAGTGGTCTGCTTCGAAAGGACGTTTGTCAGACCAACTGTGTTCATCATGCCAAATGTATAATGAACGGTCGGTTTGCGTAGGTCTGCGTCTGTGAGCAAGACTTTCTTCCCTTGCTGTGCAAAGACGACGGCAAGGTTAGCCGTTGTGGTCGATTTCCCTTCTGCCGGCCCCGATGACGTTATCATCAAGGATCGCAGCGGCCTGTCTACTGATGAAAACTGGATATTCGTCCGGATTGTTCGGTACTGCTCTGAGATTGGGGATTTAGGGCTTAATTTCGCAATGAGCTTTCGCTTAGTATTTAATAATGATGATTTTTTTTGTTTTTTAAGAGCCAAGTACTTTCCCTCCTTTTACACGGCTGCGGCGGTTTGCTTTTATTTCTTCCTCATTCAATTCATCGGATTCAATCTTAGAGATTGCGCCCAATACAGGAAGTCCGAGTAACTTCTCGACATCCTGCTCTGTCTTGATAGTGTTATCCAAGTATTCCAGCAAGAAAGCTATACCTACCCCAGCCATCAATCCCACTACAACAGCGATAGCAATGTTCAACAACGGTTTTGGTTTGATGGGGGAAGGATCCTCAGCTACGACAGCTTTCGATAAGATGCTTACGTTGTCGACATTCATTATATTCACGATTTCTTTTTGGAAGACAAGTGCAGTTCCGTTGGCTATGTCCGCTGCCAATGCTGCATCCGCATCTTGGACTGTGATATTCACCACTTGCGAATCCTTCTCGCTGGCCACGTTAATTTTGGAAGTTAACTGACTTACTGTCATATCCAAATCCAGATTTTCAATTACTTTTTCTAATATGACCGGACTCTTCATGATGACATTATATGTATTGATTAATTGAAGATTAGTTTGAACTTCACTCATATTGTACATGCCATTTTGCTGATCTTTGGACTGATTCACTAGAAGCTGGGTAGAAGCCTGGTAAATCGGAGTCAGTATATAAAAGCTCATAATCCCACTGATAACCGCAGCAATAACGGTCAAGGATAGGATTAAAATCATTCGTTTGCGTAATGTGGCCATCAACTCTTTTAAACTAATTGTTTCTTCCATGAGGTCCTCCTGTGCACTTTTTCTCATACTCTTGTTAAATTATACCATGAAAATATTCCTATAATAATATTTTTGTCATCTTTTTAATAGTTTTGAAATTTAACTTCCTTTAGTTAACTATTGTAGCAAAATTATTCAATTGGTGGTGAAGGATTTTTCCCATGGAATAATTTACATAGTTGAAAAGCGGAACCGCCTTGTTCAGCTCCGACCAGCATTAGACGGAACTCGAAGGAAATCCCGATTTCCGTAGAGGTACGGCTTATGACTCGAGGGGCTAGGTGCGGAGCTGGACAATAGAAAAGCGGAGCCGCCTGATTAGAGGCGCCGAGGTTGGACTGAAGCGCTGCGAGATAAAGGAAACACGAAGAGCGGAGCGATTCGATGTTGACTTATCGTAAGCGCGCTGAAGGAAACCTCCCAGCCTCTAGGCGGGGGAGCTGGAAAAGAAAAAACCCCGAAAGCCTTTACGGCTTCCGGGGTTCTTTGTTTCTTAAAACTCACCTAATTTATCCAATAGACGGTATAGCATGACAGCTGCTTCTGCACGTGTCGTTTTATCTTTCGGATCGAAATGGTTGTTCGAACGTCCTTTAATGACACCAAGCTCTGCTGCCTGGGATACAGCTTCAGCTGCATAAGCATTTACTTTGCTGCTATCGCTGAATTTCGCATCGCCTTTAAGATCTTTTAGTAGATCTTTATTTTGGAACTCAACTGCACGGATGATCATCGCTGCGATCTGCTCACGCGTGATTTCCTGATCAGGATTGAATGATCCTTTCAGGTCGCCGTTGATGATGCCTGCTTTGTAGGCAGCTTCCACACTTGTGGCAGCCCAGCCTTTGCTTTCAGGCACATCCGGGAAGATTCCTTCAAACTCGCTGCCTTGAAGGTTAAGGACTCTGGACAATAAAACTGCAAATTCTGCACGAGTCAATTTTTGATCCGGTGCAAATGTATCTGCTGTTTTACCGCCAGTGATGGAACGGGATGCAAGCACCTCGATCTCATCCTGCGCCCAGTTCTTCTTGATATCTTTGAACGTCACTTCTTTTTCAATGACTGCATACTTGGAGAAGTGATGCGTATTGAAAACGAATTGCTCGCCTGATACCTTACCGCCGACATACTCCCAAGTCTTTTCGGACTCGTTGTAGTAGTAAGCAGCTGCTTTGCGCTTGTCGTTGAATGTGTTTCCTTTAACGGAAAGAGCTACAGTTACAGGCTTACTGAATGTGGAATAAGCTGTTTCTTTTCCGTCTTTTTCTACCTTAATGGATAGATCGTAAACATCTGAAGCCAGTTTGCCATTTGCCGCCGGTGCATCAGATTTTGTCAATGCGATATTGACGTTGCCTGTTGCTTTGGATGCAATGTCACTGACTACTGTTTCTGGAAGTGTTACAGATGCAGCACCTGTATCCACTACAAGCGGCTTCTTACTTTCTGCCACTTTCTTCACAGTGCTTGCAGTCATTTGTGCTTTAACTGTGTTCGTGTTTTTATCTGCTGCTTTTGACAAATCAATTGTTACGTTTGATTTTGTCTTATCTTTAATGGATTCTTCTACGTTTGTTTCATTAACTTCAAGTGTGGCAATTCCTTTTGCATCATCGACTTTGATATCGTCAGTAGATGTAGCTGGTGGTGTGGATGGGACAGATGGTACTGTAGCACCGCCACCGCCTGTATTACCGGTATTGCCACCAGTGTTGCCGCCGGTGCCATTGTCTCCACCATTGCCTGTGTCGCCGCCAGTGCCGCTTCCGTTATCTCCGCCTTGATCTCCGCCAGTGCCGTTATCGCCACCGTCGTCGCCAGAAACCGGACCGTTTACCTTCGTAATCTTAATTGTTTTTGTTGTGCGGTGGCCAGAGAAATCTCTGACTTCGAATACAAATGTATTCTCACCGTCTTTCAAATCAAGATTCACTTCAATGTTTTTATCGAATGCTCTCATTTCATACGGTTCTACAAATTCATTGAAGAATTTTTCGCTGCCGTTGACGAGTAAACGAATATCATCAAAGTTATCTTTCACGTTTACGTTTACTTTCACTGTGTCTGTGTTTGCTGTTTCAGGCGCATCTACATCCAAAGTTGCAGGTGTGCTATCTACAAAAATGGTACGGGAGAATCCTGCTTTATTGTCTTCCTTATCTACCGCTTCAACATAGAATGTATGGACGCCGTCTTCTTCAAACGTCAATTCTGTATTGAATTCATACTGTCCAGTTTCTTCATTAAGAGTTACATCGATTGGCTTTCCATCGATTGTAAATGACTTAAGACCGGACTGTTCGTTGATATAGCCTGAGAATGTAGTGGATTTCGTATCAAAAATCCCAAATGGTTCTGGACTCTTCAAATGAATATCCGGAATAAGCGTTTCAAGTACTTGATCGTTCATATTGCCTGCATAATCGTAGGCAATGACATCAACTGTTTGAGTTGTTTTCAATACATCAGGCAGTTCATATGATGGAGTATCAGGAGCAAGCGGAGCATCAAGAATCGATTTTCCGTCTACCAATACATCAATATAGGAAACGCCGCTGCCATTTTCGTTATCTTTAACGTCTGTTAACGTAATGGTCTTTTTGTCTTCGCCAAGCGTTGCTTGAAGATTAGGTGCCGTATTGTCAACGATTACTGGCATCTTGAATGATTGCCATTCAGCTCCAGGGTAATCGATCAATGTACGGAATTCATAGTAATATTGACCTTCAGGTGCTGTTTTCAGATCGATTTGACCATCCCATGTACGATCAGAAACATAGGAGTACTCTGGTTCCAATCCGCGGTCATAATAATTCTTACGGACATTGTTTTCTGTACGGATCGTTCTTAGATTTTTGCCATCTGCGTCCAAAATATTAAGCTGGACTTTTTTCGCATTCCGCAAGAACGAAACGAGTGGAAGAACAGTATCCTGCACGCCATCGCCGTTTGGTGAAATCGCGATATGATTCGGCTCAATCTTATCTGTAAAGTAGTTGTAGCCTAAGAAATTATCCTGTGCATCCAGCATGCCTGTCATTTTGTAGAATGTATTCGCATCCCACATTGGAGCATCCATGACTGGTGCTGCATTCCAATCACCTTTGAACCCGTTGTAAGGTACGGAAAGGGTTGGGTTTGTATCTGTTGAGTCTTTTAGTGTTACATAGCCTTCGACGAAATAGCCGTTCGGGAAGACCTGAGTTGGATTTACATAATTGTCAGCAGTTTCATCAAAAACTTTGGCATCTGTTAAATCCAAGTTAACCGTAATGGATTTTTCTTCTCCTGCAGCAAGTGTAACAGTAGAAGAGTCTCCTCCATTGACTGTCACGACTACGCCTTCAAGCGGCTGTGCTTCAAGCTCACTTGCCTTATAGCCTAATTCGCCAAATAGCGCCAAGTCTGTTTGGACGTTAACTGCTACATCATAAGAAACTTCTTTATCGGAATAGTTTTTCGCCTTCAATGTGAATGAAGCCGTATCTCCATCAATTTGTTTCAACGCAACTTTTCCTTCATTGGATGCCGCTTCTGTTACGACAACAGGTGTTGCTAATGCAGAATGAAGCTGCATCAACCCTGCGCCTTGTCTGCGCGGAGAGTAAGGAATATCAAATCCAAACATTCCATTGATAGTTCCTTTATCAATGATTGGCTTAGCTGTATTCAATAGGATGTTTTTGGCCATGCGTACACGATCAGGGCCTTTCAATCCAAAGTCTTTGTCTACTCTTTCAAGGATTAAAGCAGCTCCGCCGGCTACGTGTGGAGAAGCCATGGACGTTCCGCTCATCATCCCGTATTGATTTTCATTAAATGTAGAAAGAATCTGTCCGCCCGGCGCTGTGATTTCTGGTTTGAAATCAAGGCTTGGCGTTGTTCCCCATGAAGTAAAGTCACTCATGTGATCAGCAAGAGGGTTCTGTGCTTTCGTTTGATCCCCCTTGAATTCGATGCTTACTGCTTTGCCTGCTTTCAATTGCGCAGCAAGGTTATCTCCATCGCTCTTCAGCATGAACAGCTGAGGAATTGTGATAGAAGCATCTGTCGCCATATTGACGAAGCCATCTGCATTGTTGTATACGATGACGCCAAGCGCACCTTTGTCTTGAGCATTTTTTGCTTTTGTTACAAAGTCAAGAGTTCCACGCTGGATCAAAGCATACTTTCCTGCTACATCTGTTAATTCATCCGGATTTCCGATTCCGCCAAGGGCTAAATCGAATGTCTTTGTATCTACATCATTCGGATGGATGCTGCTCGCAGAAAGGAATGGCACTTTGCCGCCTTCTGTCCCATCGATGCTGTACGTGATTGCATCAAGGTTCATAAAGCTGTTCTCAATGGAAGCAACTTCTAATGAACTGTTTGCAAGACCTGGAGATCCGGTTACACCGATATCCGGGTTGGATGCATACGGATTCGCATATGGGAATCCATTGCCCAAGTGTGCAGAGTTGCCTGCGGAAATCGCCACAAGAACTCCGTTGTCCACTGCTTTTTGAACCGCTTTTTGTTCCGGATCATCAGGAGCTACGAAGCCTGCTGTTGCCCCTAAACTCATATTTAACACGTCGACGCCCAATTTAATCGCGTCGTCGATTGCTTTCACATAAATATCGCTGTACGTTGTGGAAAGTTCAGGGTCATTTCCGAATACTTTCAGCGCCAATAATTGCGCTTCCGGAGCAATCCCTTTGATTCCGCCGTTTTCTTCGTCGCCATTGGCTGCAACTGTACCAGATACGTGCATTCCGTGCATGGATGCACCTGCCGCAACATCTCTGATTTCAGAATCATGGTCCATATAGTTGTAGCCGTAAGGCACCTTGTCCGTATAATACTTGCCCGGGAGCTTGTTATAGGATACAAGGTTGTCTACTTTTTCTTTAGTCAGTTTGATCGGCGTGTCTTTAGAAACGATCATATCACGGTGTGTGTAGTCGATTCCTGTATCGATGACGCCGACAAGCATACCTTCGCCTTTATAGCCGTAGTCATCCCAAGCTTTTTGAGCTTGAACAAGCTCTTTGCTGTAGATCATTTCCGGCTTTTCAGTCGGGCGCTGATATTCATGTACGATATGTACATCCTGTACGCCTGATGCCTGTTTAATGAATTTGATATTGCCGTAGTCGACCTCGGCGCTGAATCCATTGACAACAGTCGTAAAGTTATCTAAATACGTCAGGTTTAGTTTTTTAGCATCTAATTGTGATTTAACTGTATCTTGTGATTTTAAAGCATCTGATTCAAGCTTTTGTTTTGTTGCTTTTGATAGATCACTATATTTGACATTCTGCTGTTGAGCATAGTCAATCGTCGGATTATCCGTTAATTCAACAATGACACGGACTTTATCCGTCGGCTTATACTGTTCCCCAAAACCATTCATGCTTTGCGGCGTTGCTGGACGCTGCATTTTAGATGGTTGAGAAATAGAAGCTGCCATTGCCATGCTGGAAAACGATAGCAATAAGATTAATAAGATGGCAAAACTTTTTTTAATCAACGTCTTTCCCCCCAAAAGTTATGATACTTCTAAAAAATGTGCTCCTTTCTATTAATTTCTAATATTCTAGTTAGTAAATATTTTCTGATAATAGTAAAAATATCACAAATTTCTATTAAATGTAAGCTTAAACCTTCGATTGTCGATAGATTTTTGTTACTTTTGTAGGATAATGAAGGAAAATGTCGGAAAAATACATATAAACAGGAAAAAGGACTGCTATACATGCAGCCCCCAATTTCTTTTATGCATACTTTCCTTTAATCATTTTAAAACTACTACTCTAGAATCAGATCTCTAGAGCTCTGATTATCACTTGCCGCGGCTGTTTCTCCCTCAAATGAAGTTGACACCAATTCTGCTAATATAGCAGTTTCTAGGAACTGCTTCTTCGTTTGTTTTTTCCAATTCGAACAGCATTTTATTGTAAAATTCACTTTATTACAATTTGATAGATGGGTAATTTTGTTTTTTCTAATTTTGGTCCTTTTTACTATGACAAGATTCTACATGATGGTTTTGTAGGGATTATTCTATATAGAATTGTTGATATAATTTTGTTAAATTAAGACTCATCTCTCAAAGTTGATTGCTTAAGCCATTAAAACAGGATTACTTAGGCGATTAAATACTGTTTTAGCAGGAAAAGAGCCTGGATGCTATATTGCAAAGCACCAAACAACTAATGTAGCGTTAAAATCGTCATTAAGATTTAAACAACAATGGATACGAAGACGACCTAAATTCAATGCGAGGAGTTACGAAAATGAAGATTACTGACCTGAAAAAACAATTAAAAGATCTTAATCAAAAGGAGCTTATCACGCTTATTGCTGATTTATATAAGTTGAATTCGGAAGTGAAAGACTATTTATCCAGCAAATTTTCCGGAGAAGAAGCCCACATAGAGCTTCATGAAAAAGCGCGTTTGCAAATTCGGAACGAGTTTTTTCCGGATAGAGGACACGGGAAGCTGCGGCTCACTGAAGCGAAAAAAGCCATCTCGACTTTTAAAAAGCTAGTGGGGGATCCTGCGCGGACACTAGACCTCATGCTTTACTATGTGGAACTCGGAACGGAATTTACGAATACCTTCGGGGATATTGATATGACTTTCTACAACAGTTTGGTGTCGATGTATGATAAGGCTGCAGTTGAGTGCGATAAGGATGTGGCTTTAGTAGAGGCATTCCATGATCGTTTTTATCGTTTGGTCCGCGAGTCTGAAGGAATTGGCTGGGGGTATTCTATGGCAATAGAGGAGATTTATTATTCAATGGGCTGGGATGAAGAGGATGCTGATGTTATTGAGTAATAATGTCTTATTACATTGCAACGGCGGGACAGTAAACCTGTCCCCGTGTCCCATGCTTCCTATCATGAAAAAAGAAGCAAGGGAACTTTGCCCTTGCTTCTTCCAACGGGACAATAAACCTGTCCCTGCGTCCCTATATTTATGAACCAACGCGCTTGGTTGCCGGCTGCCAATTAATATCCGGAATGCTGTTATTTCTGTTAGTCCCCTCGTTACCTTCGTAGGATTTGCTGCCGATGTCCAACCGAATGGTGAATTTATATTGATGGTCATCCCATACGGAGATGGCCCTATCTTGATACTCTTTGGAATGGTTGGCGGTCTTGGTGAACGTCTCAATGAATTTCTCTGCTGTCGCCCTGGAATTTGGTACATCCGCACCGTCCTTGAATTCGAGGACAAAGTACAGGATACCCCCTTCACCTGAATAGAAAAACTCTGCTACATCAGGGTTTTTCTTCGCTTCTGCTTCAGCTGCCTTGACCCATTCTTCATCGAATGGCACCCTGTTTTTGATGATGTCTTCAAGATTCACATAGTCTGCAGGGAACTCCACATCCGGCTTATATTTATCGGCCTGTTCGTTTGCGGCAAGTTCTGTTACTTCTATGTCGGAGACTAGTGTATCAGTCAAGTCGTAGCCTTTTAGACTGAGAATGATTCCATTTTCTGTATCGATTTTGGCTTTGAAACGGTCGATATCTGGGTCTCTGTATGCTTTAGCTGGTATTGGTCCAGACAACTCTCCCCTTATTTCAATCCATTGTTCCTTCGTATTGGTTTGTTCTATGGTCCATTTATAGTAGTTGTCAGCGAGAGAATAATGACTGATGGTGTTTGGGAAAATCGGGAGAAGCGTCAATCTGTGATACTTATTCAGTGTATTCATGTTGCCTCCAGTAACACCTTGCTTCTCGTATCTCTTTTGGTTGTGATCCAACAGATACTGTGTACCATTTTTGAAAATGAGGCGCTCGCTGATTTTCGTGAAATCAGGGTTGGCGAAATCTCTGTAATTGTATACCAGTTTTCCATCTTTCATTTCACTGTCGATGATATAGCTATGTCTTGCATCATTCTTATTTAAATAGCTAAAATTCGTCGTATATTTTAGATGGAGGTTATCAAATACCCTGTCTTCCTGCGCCCACAGGTTTTTGAAATGGAGCCTCCATTCCTCTGCTGATTTTTCCTTTGGTTCTGTTTGAGCTGTTTGTTGATTCTGTTTATGTGAATCATTTGGACCTTCAATTCCTTCTAAAGTGTATGCTATTTCATTTTCATTTTTATTTACTTTAGCGGATGTTGCCGAATCACCACTATCATTTTTTAAATTTTGCTGGGTAATCAGTGGATAAGACACAAGGAATACCAAAAATACGGCTGCGGCAATGGCGGTAGGGTATATCCATTTTTTCATTTGTATTCTTTTTGTCTCCTTTTTCATTTTAATTTGATATAAAATTTCACGTTTTTTTGATTTAACTGGGACTTTGGAGAAAATTTCCCGATCAAGCTCCTTCTTCAGATTCTTGAATTGATCGTCTTTCATGCTTCAGCTCTCCTTTCATTGAGCTCCTTCAGCTGCTTGCGCGCCCTGTCCAGCTTCGTCCTGATTGTGGATGGGCTTTGGTCGAGCAGAGCGGCAATTTCGTTTGTATTCAATTCTTCGTAATAGTATAAGATTATGATTTCTCGATATTTGACTGGCAGAGCAAGGACGTCTTGCGCGAGACTTGCGTTTTGGTGTTTTTCCTGAAGCATGTCTTCAGGTGTCTTCTCTTCCTGGTGGGTAAACACCCTTTGGATAAAGGAGGTCAGCTTTCGCTTCCTGCTCTCTTGGACTCTTAGAAAATCTTTGCATTGGTTGGCTGTTATGCTGAAGAGCCACGTCTTCATGGAAGACCTCTGCTGGAAAGACTCCAGCTTTCCGTAGACTTTGATGAATACCTCCTGCGTGATGTCCTGCGCGGCTCCCCAATCCTTGACATAGGTAAACGCGAATTGGGTGATGGCCGTTTCATATTGATCTATTAAATTTTCCAGTATGGCTGTTTGACTTGATGTTTGGTCTTGGTGGTCCTGATAGTCCCGTTCCCCCCGGTACTGGCTTTTCTCCATTGCGCTGTACAATCCCTTCACTTCCTTTTTTTGTATCTGACACTTCGACGTGAGATGGCCGATATGTGTCTCAAAAAAAGGGTATTTTTGGTTCGACATAATTCGAGGCATGACTGTCACTAAAAAAAGCGGAAGCGCCTTGGTCAACCCCGACCAGCATAAGACGGAACTCGAAGGAAATCCTGATTTCCGTAGAGGTACGACTTATGACTCGAGGGGCTAGGGGCTGGAGCTGGACACCGCCCGAAAAATCTTTTTTCGACAAAACCGGGTGGGGACAGCATCTTCGTGCCGCCACCCGGTTTTAGTTGGAATATTTCTTGGCTTTTTCCAGAAACTGTTTGTAATGACATTGTAACAATGGAGGGATTTGATGGGTGTTTCTAGAGGGAAGTTCTTTTTGGTAATTTTTTCAATATCTATACTGACGGCTGGTTGTCAGGCCAGCCCCGGAGCCGAGGCGAAGCAGCCCGGGAAGCGGAATGTGATTTTCATGGTGATGGACGGGACGAATTCCGATGTGGTGACGCTCGCCAGGTGGTATAAGGGCGGATCGCTGAATTTGGATAAGATTTTGACCGGTGGTGTGCGGACGTATTCTTTGGAGTCTTCGATTACGGATTCAGCCGCTGCCGGGACGGCTCTTGCCACGGGGCATAAGACGGTGACGGATGCGATCGGGATGGTGCCTGTTGATTCTGAGGGGAGGAGCGAGAAGCAACGGCGGTCCTTCCGTCCAGTCGTGAATGTACTGGAAGCTGCACAGGCAGAAGGGTTGGCTACCGGAATTGTTTCTACTTCCCCTGTCCAGCATGCGACCCCCGCTGCTTTTTCGTCCCACTCCATTGCCCGGGATGATTTTGACGATATCGGCGAGCAGCAGGTGTATCAAGGGATGGATGTGGTGCTCGGCGGCGGGAAGCTTTCGTTGATTCCTAAGTCGGAGTTGGATGATGGGAATCTGGAGAAGGTGCCATTTGGGGCGAAGGATGCCCGGAAGGATGGCGAGAATTTGGTTAGTGTCATCCGGGACAAGGGGTACTCTTTTGTGGAGACGAAGAGGCAGATGGAACGTGCTTCCGGTTCCAAGTTGTGGGGAAGCTTCGCTTATGGCGATGTTGCCTACGAGTTTGACCGTGCAAAACTGCACCCGAATCAGCCTTCTCTGGCTGAGATGACGGGGAAAGCGATTGATGTTTTGTCCAAGGATCGGGATGGGTTCTTTCTGTTTGTGGAAGGCAGCAAAGTTGACTGGGCTGCCCATAAGAATGATCCGATTGGGATGATCAGTGAGGTTTTATCATTTGATGAAGCCGTTGGTGAGGCGCTGGATTTTGCGAAGAAAGATGGGAATACGATGGTTGTGGCTGTCACGGACCATGGGAACAGTGGGTTGACCATCGGGGGGCGGACGACGAATAAAACGTATGCGCATACGCCGATTGAGAAGATTGTCGGGCCGCTGAAGAAAGCAGAGCTCACCGTGGAAGGTGCGGTTTCCGAGTTGAAGGAAGACCGCTCTAATTTAAAAAGTGTGTTGGCGGACTACGGATTGGATGGGTTGTCTGTCGATGATTTTTCCATGGTGGCGAGTTCTAAAGATGTTGGCGGCGAAATGGTGAAGCTTTTGGCTGAGCATGCGAATCTCGGTTTTACGACACATGGGCACACTGGCGAAGATGTGTTTTTGTATTCGTATGGGCCTGGGAAGCCAACTGGGCTTGTTAATAATATTGAGATTTCGAAGTATATCGCGGATTTTATCGGGATGGATATGAAAGGTGTTGGGTCGAAGCTGTTTGTGAATGCTGCTGAGTATTATAAGGCTGAGGGATTTGATGTTTCTGTGGATGATTCGGACGCGGAGAATCCGGTTTTTGTGGCGAAGAAAGATAGTTTGGTGATTCAGTATCCCGAGAATAAAAATGTGCGGATTGAGAATGGGAAGGCGACGGAACTTAGTGGGGTGAATGTGTTTAATGGTGAGGAGTTTTTTATACCGGTGGAGTGAGTGGGACAGGGGGACAGGTTTATTGTCCCATTGTTGCCAGACAGCATGTTGCCGACTCCATTTTGCCTGTCACGTCCCGGTTTTTGTCGAATGATGTTGGGGCAAATTTAATAAAGTTGGTGGAGGATTGGACGGTGGCGCATAGGATGGTGTTTTTCGCGCATAGGCCGTTTGGTTTGGCGCATAGCCCTGGGGTTTTGGCTCATAGACTGGAGGGTTTGGCGCATAGGCCAACAGTTTTCACGCATAGAGCCTGTTTGGCGAGTGATTACCCCATGATTTTTCTGCAATTCATCTTATTCTCGCTTCCTTCCACCCAATTTTGCCCAGCGAACACTCCTTTTCGCACAATTTCACGGCAGTATCTTCATCCTTTTCATCAATAGCAGTTCTTTTCGGACACGAGTCCATTTAGATTACGAAATCAGCCCCGCTTGATGATCGAGCAGGGCTGGTTTCGTGCTAAAATCGTTTATCATTCCAAA
The DNA here is from genome assembly GCF_003350505.1 of Falsibacillus pallidus. Classification (NCBI taxonomy): domain Bacteria; kingdom Bacillati; phylum Bacillota; class Bacilli; order Caryophanales; family Bacillaceae; genus Falsibacillus; species Falsibacillus pallidus. Next base: position 88,243 of record NZ_QQAY01000007.1, on the reverse strand, counting down.
AATTCATTTCAACATTTTTTCCAGGGGCGTATTTTTCAAGGGAATATCCCTGATTGTGAAGGTACTCGATCAGCTGCGGCAGGATTTTAGCCGTGGCTTCTTTTTCGTGCATGAGAATGACGAGCGGTTCTTTGCTGTTGATCCGCTGCATTCTGGCGACACCGTTTTTGATGTTGGCCATAATTTGAGTTGTATTGTCTCCGAGTGCCCAGTCGTCAGAGTCGACGTTCCAGTCCCACAGTTTGTAATGTTCTGCAGCCAGAACGTTCCTGTAGTCGCCTGTCAGGTAGGGTTTGCTGCCGTATGGGACTCGGACAAGTTGTGTATTGAATCCGGCATTTTGCTTGATGAGATTTTGGGTGACGGTGATTTCGTTCATGAAGCTTGCCGGGCTGTAGTAGACCTTTGATTTGTCATGGGAATAGCTGTGGATCCCGATATAGTGGCCAGCTTGTGCTTCGGCTTTGGATGCTTTAGGGTATTCTTTTACGTTCAGTCCAATTTGGAAGAAGGTCGCTTTGATGTCGTATTTGGAGAGGGCTGAGATGAATTGTCCTGTATAGCGGCTTGGGCCGTCGTCGAATGTAAGGTAGGCAGTTTTTGGCTCTTTTCGCTCGATGACGATGCTGGTGCTGTTTTTTGTGATGAATTCATTGTGGCTCAGGTGCTTCGGATTGTCGAGGAGCCGAACTGTTCCCTTGCCTGATAGGTAGTCTACCCGAAAACCAAGCTTCTCGCCGAAGAGGCGGAGCGGGACATAGGTTCTTCCGTCGATTTCGAAAATGGTGGCCGGGATGACCCCATTTTCGGTTCCGCTGATGCTTTCTATAGATATTTCGTTTTTATGGATGTAAAATCTCATGGTTCGCTGGTTATATGTAAAAACGGCAGAGCTCGTTTTGGAGTCGTAGGTTACTTTCCCACCCAATGCTTCTCCTATTCTTCTGATAGGGACGTAGGCGGTAGAATTTTCGATATATGGCTTGGCATCGTAGAATGGGATGACTTGGTCGTTGACGCCGATAGCTATGTATGTCCGTTTAGCTGACTGTTTGGTTGCAGTAGTCGCTGCTGTCTGAACGGAAGCCTTGACTGACGTGAGAGTTGCGCCTTTCGTGTTGGTCATGGCAATCTGCATGGCGGATGCCATTGCGGGCTTTGTTTCATTCATTGCAAATAGTCCTATTAAAAAGAAAATGATCAACCCTAGTAAAATATTTAATGGTTTCATAGATTCATTCGCCCCCTTACTTAACTCTATGAAATTGGGACGGAAAAGTGTACTAAAAAAATAGAAGAACATCCGACATAAACCGGGGGGTGACAGGCATCTCGGGCTTGATTAATCGACATGATTCGGGTGATAACTGTCACCTGGGGTGTTATTTAGATTTTAGACAGTTTATGCAAGTCATTTATCAGGGAGCGGTCTGCGGTTTTTCCACTGCCTTTAAATATGCCGGGTACATTCTTGGAACCTGTCTCTATACTAGTGAAATGGATTCTGCTCTTCTTATAGCCACCATTTCTAGGGCGCGGCAGATCCTTTTTGTCGTAACTTTTATGTATAGTTTTTTGTACTGATGGATTTTTCAACATTTTAATTAATGGAATGAAAACTGGAAAAACATCTTCAATGACTGACTTTATGTTGGCAAAGGCAGGAGTATCGTGTTTATTAACAATTTTCTCTGCCCATTCAAATAATAATAATAGCCTTCTTATTTCTTCTATAATTGAATTAATTTCGGTTGTGAACCATTCTAATGATACTCCTTCTATTGCATAACCAATGTCTATCCAAGCTGCCTCTATTTGCGTATGAACGTACTGGAAATCAGGAATATCGTATTTGCTTTTTAAAGGAGCAAGTTGAATTTGTGGAGCATAGTACTTCTCGTTTCCCTTCAGCCTTTCTACCTTTTCATCCAATTTACTTAATCGTAAAATAACTTCTGTTAATTTTGGCAAAAGTATGGGATTCTTTGATAATTGGAGTTCTTCTGCTCCATAACACAATGTATCAATAGCCGTTTCGAAATCGACAAGCTCTAACGATTGTTTAATCTTCATGTATTTAGATTCTCCTTAAATATATTAGTATCATTATAATGTTAAAAAATAGTAAATGAAGGATTTTTTGTATTCGTTTATATTCTGGAAAGCAAAAGAGGCGTGCTCGCGGTGCGAGCACGCCTCTTTTGCTGGATATAAATAAATTGTAATCTGATAAAATCTGATGTCTCAGTTAAACATCCGACATAATCCGGAGGGACAGGCACCTCGGGCTTAATTAATCGACAGGGTTCGGGTGGTGTGTGGCTACAAGTGTGTTAGTTTAGGGATCGGCTGTCGCGAGCGTGTGTTTTGGGTTATAATAGGATAATGTGGTTTTTTATGTTCGGATGTTTGAGGAGGGTTTGTTGTGGCTGTTGGAGTGGAAGAAATCCGGAATCAAGTGGAGTATTATGGGGAGCAGGTTTTGGAGCTGCTTGATGCTTCGAATGATGATCATCAAGCGCTTGTCGTGAAGGGGCTGCACCTTTATCGCCAGGGCATGGTTTATGCTCTGGACATCACCAGTAATCATGTGGAGACGATGGTCCAGGATGTGACGCCGTTTGAGGTGGTGCTGGATCTGCTTTTCCCTGTCTTGAATGAGTGCACCTGTCCGGTTGACGGGATATGCCGCCATGAGATGGCTGTGTTTTTCAGCCTTTACTCCAAGGTGCACAGTGTGGAGCAATGGCTTGAGAACTGGCGGAATGCGAAGGCTCTTAAGTTGGTTCAAGGGTTGAAGCGCGGTTCTGACCTTTTGAAGGACTCAAAGCCGGAGCTTTCGGGCTATGAAAAGTGGCTCTCCTTCTACCAGTCTGCCTATGCCTCCCTGGATTCCCGCAATCCCTACCTCTTGGAAATGCACACCCAGAATGCCTACCGCAATTTGCTGCGGAAGGGTCCTGTTGAACGGGAGTGGAAGCCGCTGTATCAGCTTTTCACTGCCTATTTCTCTTATAAAGAATTGAATCGGATTGTCCTTGAGCTTGAAGAGGAAAGAGATTTTGACAAAACGCATATGCTCTCTATTTTTCAATATTTCCTTGATGAAGCTGAGGAAGCGGTCAATCGGTTGACAGTGACAACTATGCCGTTTGCATTTGATGACTATATTGCTTTTTTGCGCGAAAATCTACCGGAGCTCATTGAAGATATACCTGCTTTCCGCTATGAAACGATCGAACTGTACCGTGTAATATGGACTCAGCTGTTTAAGAATACGGCGTGGCGGAAAAGTGAGCTCGCCCGCCTGCAAGAGTTGACTTTGACCACTTTCGAAGAGGATATCGCTACCGCACACCTCTCCCTCCTGCTGCGCGAGGATGAGGCAGCATTGGAAATCCTTGAGGAGCTGGAAGTAGATGCCCTCCCTTATTTGCCCTATTGGCTCAAATGGCTCGGCAGCCATGGACAGATGCGCCGGTATAAGCAGCTCCTGCAGTTTGCCGTAGATTGGATTCCTGAATTTCTTGAAGGTCTTGAGCGCGATTTCCACCGCGTCTCCTTCACTCGTTTTTTCCTTGATTCTATCGACCAGGGTTTTTTGGAAAAAGAGGATTCATCTTTCATGGAGAATCTGTACATCAAGCTTCTTCCATACAGCTACCATTATTACCGTGAGTTTTTGTCGGTAAAAAAGCAGTACAAGAAGCTTTTGGAGCTTGAGGTCATGATCGGAAACGGCATCGACGATTTGGATAAAGGCGATGTTAAAACCATCAATGCCGAAGCGCCGCATCTGCTGCTGCCGTTTTACCATACAGCCGTTTCCCGCTTTCTTGAGGAGCGGAACCGGGATTCGTATAAGAAAGCGGTCAAGCACTTGAAGAAGCTTCGCACGATTTATCGAAAAGAGAAAAAATTGCCGCAATGGGAGCATTTTTTCCAGAACCTGCTCGACCAAACGAAACGCCTTCGTGCCTTCCACGAAGAGTGCAGAAAGGGTAAGTTAATCGATGGCTACTAATCGGCTGTTATCTGTTGAATTGAAAAAATCGAATAATGGCGCCTACCTTATGTCTGTCCATAATGAAGACGGGGATGAGCTGTATTCCCGTGATTGGATCCCGAAGCTTTTCCTTTGGCATGAAGAGTCCTACTTTGGCACCCAATTTGAGAGGTCATTCAGCACCGAGCTTGAAGTGGATAGCTGGAGCCTGTTGAGCCTTTTTGGAAAAGAAAGCTTCAATTCCCTTTATAAGTGGGAATGGGATGACTTGGGTGAGCTGTTTCTGGCCGCTTCTCCTGTCATGCTTGATGCGATTCAGGAGGGCAAATGGCAGCCGAGCTTCAGTGAGCAAGAGGGATCACCTCTTAAGTGGAAGCTTCCGCAGATGGTGAAGGATGAATTCGGCGAGGAATTTTGGATGGAGCTTTTCGATATGGGCATGACCGCCATGGATGTCGCCGAAGAATTTTTCCATCATGCTGTCACGGATTATGTCCAAAAAAGCGCGGATGGTTCGGATTTGAAAGCAAAACTTGAACGCCTGCAAAACGGACCGCTGACAGGAAGCGAGCTCGCTCTTTATTTTGACGAACACCGTTTCAGCGAATGGAGCGGCATGGGCGAAAGTGAACTGCCATTCACGATGGGCCTTCGTTTAACGGAGCCGGAAGTTGATGAGGAGCCGTGGACGCTTGAAACTGTTCTGCGTGACCGAAAAAATCCGGATATCCTGATCGGAGTCGAGGAAGAAGGACCATTTCCAAAATCGTGGCGAACCCATCTTTCCGAAGTCGACGAAGAGGAAGAACGGTGGATCCGCCTCATTCCATCTTTAGAGGATGAAGATTGCCAATTGCGCCGGGAGTTAAGTGAAGTGGAAGCTTGGGATTTCTTGACGGATACGAGCGAGAAGCTCCTTCAAGTTGGCGTCGAAATCCTGCTCCCATCTTGGTGGCAGGCGATGCAGGACGAGAAGTTCATGCTGAAAGCCAAAGTGAAATCGACCAATACGAGCTACCGCCCTTCCTTTGTCGGACTCAATGCGATGCTCGATTTTGATTGGCGTCTGTCCATGAACGGGACGGAGATTTCCGAAGACGACTTTCACAAAATGGTGGAGCAGCAGCGCCGTTTGATCAAGGTGAATGGAGAATGGATGAAGCTCGATCCTGACATGATCCGCCGCATCCAGGATCTGATGAAGCGTGCAAAGCAGGAAGGTCTAAGGGTTCAGGATTTGCTGCAGCAGGAAATGGGCGGAATGGGTGAAGCGGATGAGGATGAAGATTTCGATCCCCGTGCGTTTGCACAGGTTCAGATTGAGTTGAACCGCTCGCTCCGGAATATGATGACCCAGCTTGAGGATTTTTCTGAAATCCCGTCAGTCATGGTGTCTCCGAATTTTGAAGGCACATTGCGACCGTACCAGCATCAGGGAATGAGCTGGATGCTTTTCTTGCGGGAACACGGCTTCGGCGCCATTTTGGCCGATGATATGGGGCTTGGGAAAACGGTGCAGCTCATCACGTATCTGCTGCATGTGAAGGAACATGGGAATCCTGCCTCCCCCGCTCTCATCATCGCTCCAACTTCTGTGCTCGGAAACTGGCAGAAGGAGCTGGAGAAATTTGCACCAACGCTGAAGGTGATGCTTCACTACGGCAGCAATCGTGCAAAAGGCGAAGAGTTTGTTTCTCGGATTGCCGATGTTGATGTCGTTCTGACGAGCTTTGGGATTTCCCATCTTGATTTTGAGGATATTTCCGAAATTGAATGGTCGACGATTGCCCTAGATGAAGCGCAGAACATTAAAAATGCGCAGACAAAGCAATCACGCGCCATTCGCAAGCTGCGCGGCCAGCACCACATCGCTCTTACAGGGACGCCGATGGAAAATCGCCTGAGCGAGCTTTGGTCCATTTTTGACTTTACCAATCATGGCTACTTAGGGACATTCGGCCAATTCCAGAAGCGATTCATCCTACCGATTGAGCGCGATGATGCGAAAGGAAAAATCCAGCTCCTGCAGCGTCTGATCAAGCCATTCCTGATGCGCCGGACGAAGAAAGATCCTGAAGTTGAATTGAATCTTCCTGATAAGCTGGAGCAGAAGGAGTATGTGCCATTGACTGCAGAGCAGGCATCGCTGTACGAACAGCTGGTCAAGGACACTTTCGCACAGCTTGAAACGCTAAGCGGATTTGAGCGACGGGGATTGATCCTGCAGATGCTCAACCGTTTGAAGCAGCTATGCAACCATCCAGCCCTCTTCTTGAAGGAAGCGGATCCGCGCATGATCCTGGAGCGCTCCGAGAAACTTGAGAAGCTTGTGGATTTGGTGGATGCCTTGATGGAAGCCGGTGAGGCCTGCCTCATCTTTACCCAGTACTTGGCGATGGGCGAAATGATCCGCGGCATTCTGGAGAAGCGTCTCAAATTGAAGATTCCGTTCTTGAATGGAAGCATGCCAAAAGCGCAGCGAGATGAATACGTCCAGCGTTTCCAAGATGGCGAATTCCCGATCTTCCTGTTGTCGCTTAAAGCCGGCGGCACCGGGCTTAACTTGACGGCTGCCAACCACGTCATCCACTACGATCGCTGGTGGAATCCCGCTGTTGAGAATCAGGCGACGGACCGGGCTTACCGGATTGGACAGAAACGCTTCGTCCACGTGCACAAGATGATCACCACCGGAACGCTGGAAGAAAAAATTGACGCCATGCTGGAGAAGAAGCAGGCGTTGAACGATGAAATTATTCAGAGCGACCAGTGGATTACGGAGCTTTCGAATACGGATCTGCGTGAGCTGTTGAGTTTGTCTTAATCTTGATGATAGATAGAAAGAGCCCCCGACCTGGGATCAGGACGGGGGCTCTTTCTTTGAACTATTTCACTGTAAATGGAACAATGATCCCTTTTAACATGTTGAGGCCATTTTTCCCTTTGATATCAGGATTGATGATGATTTGGTAGCGGCCACCTGTTTTGAAGTTTTCGTCGGGCACAAGTGTCACTGATTTTTTATCTTTGCTTAGGATTGCTTTTGTTAGTGGGATATTTTCCAGCGTCCCATATTCTTTTACATAAATGTTGTCTGTAGTGATTGTGTTCGGATCAAGTTCCTGGTTGAACTTGACGACCCATTTCTTGTCTTTCGCGATATCTGGGCGCATTTCCCAAACATCTATCTCTTTTACCGGCTCCCCAATCAGCTCTTCACTCGTCTCGCTATCCAGGAAGCTAAGTGAAACAGTCTTTGGCTTCGCCATTTTCGCCACAATGTACGGATATGTGATGACTTCGGCATTCATGGCCTCCGGGTCCGGCTTCGTTTCCTTAAAGTAGAGCATGATCTGCTCCCAGCTTTCTTTTTGCTTCACGAAGTTGAGAGTGTATCCCGCTGTAGGCTTGGGGCCAAGCGCGATAACATACAGGTCGTCTTTCTGATAAATCCCCTTCATCGTCTTTACTTCATCAACAAACTGCTTCTCTTCCTTACTGAGGTCCTCCACCTGAAGGACGGTGAATTTCATGAAATGATTGTCATTGCCTTGCTGATTAGCATACGTGCTATGCCCGTTCAGCATGAACATGAGCGCAAGCACCATTGATGCTGCGAGGAATTTAATTTTTCTCATGATCCACCTCATCGGTTTGGCTTCTTTAGGAAATTAGACGGATGTTCTTCACAAATGGTTACATACTTTCGTAAAAGATAAAGAGGGACAGGTTCCTTGTTCCACCCATAATAAAGGGGATCCCGATATAAACCGGGATCCCCTAATGTTACCTATTGCGTTGAAAACTCGGGACAAGGAACCTGTCCCCACCGTCCCATGTAGCTGGTTGGGGATCAGAGCCCATTATTGACCACCCTTTTATTTATTTCATATAAATCCTTATATCTAGAAACGATGTTCTCTACGGTAAATCCGTATTCTTGATATAGATCCTGCGCTTGGCCTGATGCGCCGAATTGATCAATCGTTACGGCCATACCATAATCTCCGGTATATTCCCTCCAGCCGAATGAGGCACCCATCTCAATGGCAAGACGTGTTTTAATAGAAGGGTTTAGGACACTTTGTTTGAATTCTACTGATTGCTGCTCGAATCGATCCCAACTTGGCATACTCACTACAGAGACATATAACCCATCTTTTTCAAGTTCTTTCTGGACTTGAATCGCAATCGAAACTTCTGATCCTGATGCAAGTAATAAACCCGTAGCTTTCTCTTTTCCATAAGATACAATGTAGGCGCCTTTTCTTACTCCCACACTCACTTCAGATTGTTCATTTGCCAGTGTAGGCAGGTCCTGACGAGTAAGGACCAGAGCAGTTGGTTTATCTTTACTCTCCATCGCAAGCTGCCATGCCGCAAGGGTCTCCTTCGCATCAGCTGGACGGATGACCGAGATTCCAGGCATTGCACGGAACGAAGCAAGCTGTTCAACCGGTTGGTGAGTTGGGCCATCTTCTCCCACCGCTATACTATCATGCGTAAATATGTATGTTACCGGTAATTTCATCAAGGCCGCTAGTCTTATGGCCGGCCTCAAGTAATCGGAGAAAACAAAAAATGAGGCGCCAAACACTTTTAATCCGCCATGCAGCGCCATTCCATTAAGAGCCGCACCCATTGCAAACTCACGGACACCAAACCAAATATTACGCCCAGCATAGCTTTCAATCCCAAAGTTTCTTTCTGTATTCATTAACGTCTTATTTGAACTGGCCAAATCGGCAGATCCACCCATAAACTGCGGCACGGTTTTAGCTATTTCATTCAGTATCCTACCAGATGATGATCGTGTCGCGATTTTCGCACCGGTTTCAAATTCCGGCAAGGAATAGATCCAGCTTTCTGAAACATCCCCTTTTAAAGCTGCCTCAAATTGCTGTGCCAGGTCCGGGAATTGGTTTTTATACTTCTCAAACATCTCATTCCATTTTATTTCTTTTTCTTCACCCGATTCACTTAACTGATTAAAGTGCTTCGAAACTGATTCTGGAACGTAGAAGGTTTCATCATACTCCCATGAATAGCTTTCCTTCGTCAATTTTACTTCTTCCTCCCCAAGCGGGGCCCCGTGGGAAGCAGATGAACCAGACTTATTAGGCGAACCATAACCTATTCTTGTTTTAACCTCGATTAACGTCGGTCTATTTTCCTCCATCTTTGCTTCTTGAATAGCCTTTTGAATTGCACTAACATCATTACCATCTTCTACGCGCAATACCTGCCACCCATATGCTTTGAACCTTCCCCCTACATCTTCCGAGAATGAAAAATCCAAGGCACCATCCAGTGAAATATCATTGGAATCATACATTAAGACTAATCTGCCCAGATTAAGATGACCGGCCAGGGATGCTGCCTCAGCAGAGACTCCCTCCATCAGATCTCCATCCCCACAAATGCAATAAGTATAATGATCTACAATATGGAAGTTGTCCCTATTATACGTTTCAGCTAGATGCCGCTCGGCCATCGCCATTCCGACTGCCATGGCAATACCTTGTCCCAGAGGTCCTGTAGTCGCTTCCACACCCGGGGTATGATTGAACTCAGGGTGACCCGGGGTTTTACTGCCGAATTGCCTGAATTTTTTCAGGTCATCCTTGGTCAGTCCATAGCCAAATAAGTGCAATAAACTGTACAGCAGCATTGAGCCATGGCCCGCTGATAAAATAAAACGATCTCGATTAAACCAGTTTGGATTATATGGATTATGATTCATCTCTTTTGCCCACAGCGTGTAAGCCATTGGAGCCGCACCCATCGGCATTCCGGGATGCCCCGAGTTTGCTGCTTCAACCGCATCAATAGAAAGTGTACGAATCGTATTAATGGATAGCTGATCGATTGAACTACTTGTCATCGTTTGCATTACTACCACTCCTAATATCACATTTTATATCCTTATGATATCAGCACAAAAACGCAAATTCAATTAAAATTTATGCGTTTTTGTAATTGTTGATGAGTTTTCGGGGGTGCAGGGTCTCATATTATCTGTATTTTCCGCTGGAGTCTTCGTCTATCACTCCAATCAACCGCTGAAAAGAGCTCCATTTAAAAGGGCATTTGAACAAATGAAAAACCCGACCGAATAAGCCTCAAAGAAGACAAATTCGTTCGGGATTTACTTAAACTAAAACTCTTTTGTTCCAGTCTCTTTTCTTTAATAATAAGTAATCAACCTTTAACACATGTACAAAACAATCCTCACTGTTCTTTTAAATCACTCAGCAACTTCACAAGTTTCGGATCGCCAATATAATTTTCAATCGTAATAATTTCATTGTTTTCAAAAGAAAGCCTCGTTCGATCATAAAGATTTTTATGAACCACAATGATGTCTGAATCTTTTGGGACATCTTCAATTCTATAATGCTTGACTTCAATGCCCTCAATGTTCTCTTTTTGGAGCTTCCTTCTAAAGGTTGTTGCTCCTAAAGCACTGCTTCCGGCACCTGCATCACAGGCAAAAGAAATTTTATTTATTTTCTTTGCAGCAGCGTCAGCAGTAGACTGATGGAAGACTTGCTTCCCTTCAGACTTCATTGTTTTAGACTTTTCAATGGACTCTGTTAAGGCCGCTTCATCGTCCCCTTTTCGGTCCAGCTTCAGGATCAGAGATGTCACAAGAAAGGAAACGACTGTTGCTACAAGGACACCCAATATAATCCCCAGGAAGTTCCCTTTCGGTGTTAAGGCTAAATAGGCGAAAATCGAACCTGGACTTGGACCAGCTACCAGACCGGCATCGAACAGCTGGAACGTAGCGATACCAGACATCCCGCCTGCAATCACACCGATGATTGTAAGTGGTTTCATTAATACGTACGGAAAATACAATTCATGGATACCGCCCAGGAAATGGATGATGATTGCACCTGGTGCCGTCCTTCTTGATATTTTATTCCCAAATACCGTATACGCTAAAAGCAGACCCAGTCCTGGCCCAGGGTTTGACGCTACAGTAAAGTAGATGGATTTACCCATTTTAAGTGTTTCCTGCATACCAAGAGGATAATAGATCCCTTGGTCAATTACATTATTTAAAAACAGAACTTTCGCCGGTTCATTTACCAGAGACAATAATGGCAGGAAACCGGTTTCAACTAATGCTTTAATTGCAGCAGTAACCATTTCGTTAGCCGCTTCAATTACTGGACCTATAATAGTATAAGAAAGAAGTAGTAGTATAAATCCTAAAATACCAATTGAAAAGTTGTTAATGACCATTTCAAATCCAGCTGGTATTTTATTTTCCAGCAGATTATCAAACCGTTTGATGACCCAGCCGCCAACAGGCCCGATAACCATTGCGCCTAAGAACATTGGGATATCAGAACCGATAATTAATCCGATTGCCCCAATCGCCCCCATTACGGCCCCTCTTTGTCCGCCTACCATTCTTCCACCCGTATAAGCTAAGAGCAGAGGCAATAAGTACGTAATAGTCGGCCCGACCAATTTTGCGAGGTATTCATTCGGCAGCCAGCCTGTGGGGATAAATAGCGCTGTCACGATCCCCCATGCTATAAATGCGCCAATATTAGGCAGCACCATATTGGTCAAGAATCCACCCATTGCTTGTATTTTCGCACGGGTTGACGGCTTTGATTTTGATACAGCAGTCTGCTCCATAACAGTTTGAGTTGACATACAATTCCCATCCCTTCAATTTAGATGTAGTAAAATTGCATTAGTATTCCCAAAGTTAAACGATCATCTACACTCTGGAGAAAAGGATGCTGCTCCTATAAAGCCATTAAATATTACTCAACATCCCTGATCAGTCTAAGGATTTCTTCCTTACTTTCTGCATTCTCCAAGCTGGTCTTCACCTCTTCATCCGCTAATACAGAAGATAGGTCTGAAATTAAATCAAGATGACCGGAACTGTCGGTTGCTGCTAAAACCAGCACAAGATTGACTTCCTTATTTTCTGGATAAAGTACCGGCTTGTTCAATTTTAACAAGGATACCCCATTCTGATTAACGCCGCCCTTATTCTGGGCATGCGGCATGGCGATTCCGGGTACAATCACAATATAAGGACCAAATTTGTGAATATTGCTAATCATATCCTCGACATAACTTTCATCAATGTTCCCATGCTTCAATAGAGGCTGAGCAGCCGCCTTAACAGACTCCTCCCATGTGGATACTGAATCCATGAAGTTTATCGTATTCTCCAAATAATTACTTAACATTGTTCCCATTCCTTTCTCTAATCAATTCATACAGAAGGTAGGTCTTCCCTTACTTTTAATTTAAAATAGTGCTCTTTTAAACTAGAAATAATCCGATCATCCGTTATTCCAGTAAAATGTTGGATTGCCTCTTCTATGCCGTGTTCACGAATGAAGGCCTGTAATCTGACAGATTCCTCGTCTTGAGGGTTATCATAGATAAAACCAGCAGAAATGGCCAGAACCAGATTTTCACTTTGCAACCCCAACTCTGATAATTCTCTCATAGGCCTTACTAGACGTTCATGATAACCCAATTTCCTGATAGGGGATCTGCCTACTCGAAAAATATTATCACTAATATTCTGATTTTTAAATCGAATTATTGTTTTTTCAATATAATTTTTCATTTCTTCCTGGCTGACGTTGTATTTCTTTATGAAGTATTGAGCCGCTTCATTCATGGCCCCTCTAACAACCTGCTCAATTTCAGGTCTCTTCAAGGCACTTTGAATGGTTGATTCATTGTAAAGATATCCCATATACGCGGTTGTGGCATGCCCCATGTTCACTACAAATAGTTTTCTTTCAATATAGGGTTTTAAGTCTCCCACATATGTTGCACCTTCTATTAAAGGAAGTTCAGGATTAATCAGTTCTGTTTGATTGATCACCCACTCATACACAGGTTCAACAATTGCAATTTGGTCCTGCTCACATTCCCTCGACAGTGCAAGCCGGTCGATTGAAGAGTTCGGAAAGCTGACCAATGTCAGTATCTCATCCATCTCTCCCGGCGCAGCAAGTTTCTCTATTTCAGCTCTCAATGTGGAAGAAGCGTTAATGGCATTTTCATTTGCGATAATGTCCAGCTTGTTTTTGTTCTTTTTAATTCTTCTCCTAAGACCTTCTAATAGGACAGGTGCAATCCTGGACAAGTTATTGACCCCGACTGAGGTAGTAATGATATCTGCATTCTCGATTCCTTCAATGACTTCTTCACTTTGAGTTAAACTATTCAACGCGGAAACAGGAGAAATGGATTCGACTGTTCGGGCATCATCTAAAATTTCAACAAGGTACCTGTTGTTTTTGTTAAATTGATCAACGGCTTTTTGATCAACATCGACAAAACAAACCTCGTATCCTGTTTTGTTAAGGAAATAGCCAATAAATCCCTTTCCGATATTTCCAGCCCCAAAATGCACTGCTCTCATTTTTCTCCTCCTCTGAAAAAAAGATTCACTATTCCAAGTTAGCGTGGTATTTCCACAAACTAGGCATGTCTATATTTTGTTCCCGGATCAGCATCAAGGAAATAGAATCACCTAACAATAACAGGCTTTGTTCAAATAAACTTGTCATTGGCTGAACAGAAGGGATTTCATTCGGTAATTGCAGTTTGGTGCTGACTGGAATCCTTACAAAATGATCGGAGAATTCCTTCATGGAACAGTTCGGATTTGCCCCAATATGAGCTACTCTGGCCTTATATTGCTTTGCTTTTTTAGCAATAATCAAAGGAAATGCAGATTCGCCGCTTCCTGAACCCACGATTAACAAATCTTTTTCAGTGATGGCCGGTTCAGTGATTTGCCCCACCACATATGTGTTGATGCCAAGGTGCGCCAACCGTTTGGCAACCGCTTCCAAAGAAAGAAGGACCCTGCCAACTCCTACAAAGAATACTTTTTCTGCTTTTTTAATCTCCTCTACTAATCCCGCTACACTCTCACTATCAACCTGACCTAATGTATTGGAAATCTCTTGTGCAATTTCTTTTTGAACCTGATTATAATTCATCCTCTCACTGCCTCCCCTAAAGAAATCCCTTCGGATATTTTCTTATCCATGATCTGTTTATTTTCAGCTAAACTATTTCCTTTAACGAATAAACTTGTGCTTCCGGCAACCAAGAAATCCGCACCGGCTTCCACTAAGGCAGGAATCGTATCTAAGGACACCCTTCCATCTACCTCTATTCTGGTTTTCAAACCGGCCTCTTGAATCGTTTGATGGAGGTCCCTTACCTTTTTCACTGCATAAGCTATCTGTTTTTCTGCCTTATCCGTTGCAAAACCTGGATTAATTAACATTAATAAAACTGTGTCACATTGAGGAAGAACATAGTCTAGAGCTGATAATGGAGTTGCAGGGTTCAAGGCTATTCCAACTTTAGCTCCACTGTTTCTGATTAAATTGATATATCGATCGATATGAACGCTGCTCTCAATATGAAATGTGATCTGTTCTACACCAATATCAATCATCTCTTGAATGAAAAACTCATTATCATTGGCCATGATGTGTACATCAAAATTCATATTCGTGATTTTTCTTAATTGTTTAACGGTGTCGATTCCAAGCGGCATACTGGGACTAAATGAACCGTCGATGATATCTATGTGTAAAGTGTCAATTCCTGCGCTTTCAATCTCTCTAACACTTTTTTCCAAATTCAACAGATCCGCACACATAATGGATGGAGAAATCGTTATCGTTTTATCTTGCATGTTAATGCCTCCCTCTTCTGTTTTTTATTATTATAAAGCGTTTTCACGCAAAAGTAAATATAATAATTGCGTGTTTGTGTTAAATTAATGCACGTTTATAATTGTTTAGCGTGAATATCATCAGTTGTGGTACTATTTAAATATCAATATAAAAATCTATCTTTTAAATAAGGGTGAAAAACCATTGCTAAAACTTGAACGTCAACAAAAGATACTGGAAATATTGAATGAAGAACAAAAAGTGATTGCAACTGATCTTAGCCAGCGACTTGCCGTTTCAGAAGATACCATACGCAGGGATTTAAAAGAACTGGACAATAAAGGGTTAATTAAGAGGGTTCACAGCGGTGCTTTAAGAATTGGCCCACCGGTTGTAGATTTTACTACAAGGCAGCACGTAATGAATGAAGTGAAAATGGATTTAGCGAAAAAAGCATTAGAGTTTATTAGAGATGGCATGGTCTTGTTAATAGATGGAGGAACGACAAATCTCCACCTCGTCAACCAACTGCCATTAACGTTAAAAGCAACAGTCGTCACAAATAGTCCTCCGATTGCTAATGCCTTAATGAATCATCATGATATTGAAGTAATCATGATCGGCGGCACTCTATTTAAAGAATCCATGGTTACCTTAGGGATTGATACGGTGGAGGCATTAACTAATTTGAGAGCTGATTTATACGTCATGGGGATTCATAAAATCGATCCCAATATCGGAATCAGTGTGCCCAGCTTAGCAGAAGCAGCGGTTAAAAGAAAAATGGTGTCCATATCCAATGAAGTACTCGGGATGGTCACATCCGATAAATTAAATACGTTCTCTAATCACATCGTTTCTCCTTTAAACGTCTTAACTTATCTCATCACGGATACGATTCAGCCTGAAATCACCCGATTATATGAAAGCCAGCAGATAACGGTCATCAATGATTAAGCAGTAAAACGAAGAGACAGAGGGAGGACAGGTTCCTTGTCCCACCCATAATAAAGGGGATCCCGATATAAACCGGGATCCCCTTGTTATTGTGAGCTGCATTCTAAATCGGGACAAGGAACCTGTCCCCAGTTACGCTGTTTCGTAAATATAACAAAAAACAAGCCGGACACGAAAGCCGGCTTGAACGATGAGGCATTTAGGGGTAAATGCAATCATTATTTGATGGAGATAAAGGGGTGTCCGAAAATATGGACGTTAAAAAGGAGGTTTCGCAGCGGTTATCTTCGTGTGTGCCGCGGTGATAATAAAAATTGTTGTGTTTTTACATTGGGGTCTAATGTTATTTGGAGCAGCTGCTGCTCCAGTAGCTGTGTTTTGCAGGTTAATTGATGGATTTCGTTATTTGCGCGGCCTATGATGCGGATTAAATCTTGTAGTAGCTTTTCAATACTTTCCAATTGCTGTTGTTTGCGTCTGTCGTTCCAATCATTGTCTCCGGTTTCCTTGAACCAAGTACGAATTCTTCTCTCCTCCATTTGCGATCTGAATTCTAGTGCTGCTTAGCGGGCACCGCTTGAAGCTCCCGATCTTCAGTCGGTCTTCCGCCAAGAAATTTCACTGAGTCTGCCATGATCTCAGTCACATATACCTTTTTCCCATCGGAATTTTCATAATTCCTCGTTTGAATTCTTCCCGTCACTCCTATTACAGATCCTTTATCGCAATACTTGGCCGTGTTTTCGGCTGTCCGGTTCCATAGTGTGCAGAGAACAAAGTCTGCTTCCATATCTCCATTGCTATTGCGATAAGGCCTATTGACTGCAACCGTCACGTTCAATACCGGCTTCCCTTCAGTGGTATATTTCAGATCGGGTGTCCTTGTCAATCTCCCCACAATCGTCACTTGGTTAATCAAGCCTCAACTTCACTCCTTTCTTTGAAAGTAAGGCAAGTGTACCCCATATTATTCCAGGAGTAAAATAGCGAAAATGTCGTTTTCGAGCCTAAAAACAGCCGATAATCACATTTTGGGGTACCGAAAAAGTGATTATCGGCCAAAAACAGGTCCGAAAAAGTGATTTTCCTAAATTTCGGACTTTCTATCGACAAATCCCGACAAAAACCGGGTGGTGACAGTGCTCTTTCGTAACGGCTTGTTTGTGGATTGGCCGGGGTGTGGTATACTTTTTTTAATATATTTTTGTGGAGGTTTTAGGATGAAAACCTTTAAGTTGATTACGCTTCAGATTGCGGATAATGGGGATTTCAGTGAATACCCGCTTATAGATGGATTGATTATCAATAAAGAGAATGAGCGCCGCACGTGGCTTGTGGAGGCATTTGTGGAAGAACGCTATTTAGAGCCGTTCCAGGCGATGGAGCGCGCTGGGGAGGATCTTGATGTTCAGGTGGTTATCTCCCATCCCGCTAATGATCCCGCTTTTCTCAGCATGCATGTGTCTAATATCAAAAAGATTGGAAACAAGCTCAGCATCCTGATGGAGGGAACAATCAAGAAACCTCGCAGCGAGTATGCAGAGCTTCTTTTGACGGACTTAATGGAAAAAGGATTTACAGGGGGAGAACTCCTGCAGGAATTTAAGGACAAAATGGAAACGAAGCCTAAGATTCCGAAGAAAGTGAATCAATGATTGCAATATAAAAAAGCCTTAAATTCATTCTTTGTATTGAACAAAAATTAATTAAATTGTCATCATTCTTTCACGAATAATATGTTCTTTATATGGAACAAATCGGTTTTTTATGATAAAATTTAGACAATTAAAAATGAAAAGAGATGATGGACTATGATGATTGGGGATCGCATTAATCAATTGCGCAAAGAAAGAAAAATGTCCATGTCTGAACTTGCTGAAAAAGCTGGTGTAGCAAAATCATACCTTAGCTCGATTGAACGAAATATGCAAACAAATCCTTCGGTTCAATTTCTAGAGAAGATCGCCTCAGCTTTGCATGTTCCATTGGATTTACTAATTCAACCAAATGCAGAAGAAAAAAACCTTGATTCTGAATGGGTGAACTTAGTGGAGGATGCCATGAATTCCGGCATTTCTAAACAGCAATTCAAGGAGTTTATCGAATTTAATAGATGGCGGTTAAATCAAAAGTAAAATCTTGCCTCTACCTCAGTGGCAAGGTTTTTTTATTTTTGATCCAGATACTAGAGCAAGATCCTAAACTTTAGTTTTTACGACTCTTTCTTACTGCCCATAAAATCCATTTTTGACATCACTGCGGGAGATTTTAAGAAGGTTCTTATTTCATCTTTAGTCAAACCTACGTCTAATGCCTCTTTAATCAACTCCAGCCACTCTAAATCTAATTCAGCTGATTTCCTTACATTTTCCACGCATATCCCTCCTAAAATACACTGAAAGTATTCCAGGTAGTCCAGCCATCCTAGCAAAAAGGCCTTAGATCTGTGACTTTGCGTCCTCTTTTTTCAAAGAGTTTGCCTTTTTCTGTAAAAACGCATTTCTTTTTACCTATTAACATTATATAAGGTTGTCTTCATCTTTTTGTGTTATATTTTGTCTTTTCTGAAAAATAATCATCTTTTTTTTCCTACAAATTTCTACATAAAAAAACTCCTAGACATTATGTCTGGAGTCTTCAATGAATAACATCGCTTTGCAAAAAGTCCTCTTGACTCTTCTGCTTGTGCATGAGCAGCTCAATAATATACCGTATGTCTTGCTTTCGATATTCTCTTTTTGGGAGCTCTTCTTCATATAATAAATAATATAAGAGCGAAGCATAGTTGAGCTCTCCTTCAGAAGCGGGCATCAATTGTTCTTCTTTTTTTTTAGTTCGTTCTGGATTTGCTCCAGGACATATTTGGCTTCTGCTTTGCATGAGTATGCATAGTCGGTGCCAGCTTCTTCTTGAAGCTTTTCGATTTCCTCGATCTGCTCATCTGTTGGAGGTTCATTGAGGATTTTCTCAATGGTCTCATTTATTTTTGAGGCAAGCGCTTCATGAAAGACGGGATCGTTCTTGATGGATTCGTCGATGCTGCTGTACCAAGCAGCGCTTGTCGTTATGTAGTTCTTCCAATCTTGAATAAAATTGTGAAGGTTAAATTTGTCTTCTTCCCATTGTATTCTAGCCATATACTGTTCGAACGCGGTTGAGATGGAGCGAGTGATACTTATCTTTACGCCCTGTGATAATCCTTTATACATGTATGTTAAGTACCCCCTAGTCTTAAATACTTTTCACGCAATTTTACTATATCATATATGTAAAACTTTCTGCAGTGCATTCAGCAGAAAGAAAGTTGAGAAATATTGGTATTTCCACCTGCTCAGTACCCATTACTGCATTTTACTGTATTGCGGGAGATTGAGCAATAAAAAATTGAATAGGGAAGATCAGACTGACCTTCCCATGTTTTCTACTCTTGCTTTTCCCCAAGGGCAAACATGATTTCTGTTTCGCAGACGATTTCGCCATCCACGGTTGCCACGCCTTTGCCTTTTCCGATCGGTCCGCGCACGCGTACCATTTCCACTTCTAACCGAAGCTGGTCGCCGGGCTTCACTTGCTTCTTGAATCGGCAGTTGTCGATTCCTGTGAAGAATGCCAATCGGCCTCGGTTATCTTCTTTTTTCAGCATGGCCACTGCACCGACCTGCGCCAATGCCTCAACAATCAATACGCCAGGCATTACCGGGTAGTCAGGGAAATGTCCGTTGAAGAACTCTTCATTCGCCGAAACACTTTTGATTCCGATGGCTTTCTTTCCTTCTTCTATTTCCAAAATGCGATCCACCAATAGGAACGGATAGCGGTGTGGGATGATTTCCTTGATCTGTTGAATATCTAGCATGTTGGTACCTCCTCTATGTAATACTGTTATTTTACCAAAACTTCTGCCCAAAAATAAGGGAGGCGCCGGCCCCCCTTATTTTTTGTTCACTATATCGTAAATATGAGTCCATGTGGATTTTTTAAAAGTATCGCCGGGCTTGCCGTCCCCCATGACACTGTATCCTACAACCGCTCCTGCCCCAGCACAAACAGCTATCAGAACAATCACAATCAAGACACGCATCCAAATAGGAATCAGACGGACACGCGCTTTTCTCTTGCGTCCTTTTGGTTCCTGCTCTTCTGCTTGCCTTGATTCTTTTCTATGTTCTTCTCTTGTTTTTGTCTGCTGCGGCTGGATTTCCTTCATGGTCATTATTCAAAACTCCTTTTGCCAAAGGCCATTTTCTCCTCAATAGCTGTCCCTGCCAATCGGAACATATCTATTTTAACAGAAAACAGCGCCTTATCGAATGCCATTTACCAATCCCATCATCTGATCCGCCATGGTAATGGATCTTGCTTGAAATTGGTAGGCACGCTGAACATTGATTAGTTCTGTCATTTCTTTGCCCATGTCAACGTTCGATTGTTCAAGTACGCCCTGCCTCATGGAAATGGCTGCCCGATTCGCACCCGTCATCTCTGTATAGATATCGTTTGCACTAACGCCCAAACCATTCATGTTTTGAGGGAGGCCAAACAAATTTTGTCCTTTTTGCTCTAAAAATTGAGGTTTATTGACGGCAATGACCCCAAGATTATAGGAAACCTTCTGGCCGGATTCTAATTTTGCTGTAAACTGGCCATTCGGGGAAACGATGTAGTCTTTCACTTTTCCCGGTATGACAATCTGCTGGTTGTTTTCATCAAGTATTGGCCTGCCATCGCTGTTCACGAGCATGGTTTCCTGCCCATTCACATTGGATAAATAAAATGCACCATCCCTCGAAAATTGCACATCAGATCCATTTTCGTCCTGGACAAGCACTTTCAAGAATTGATTTTCTTTCGTAAAGGCGATATCAAGAGGGCGGTTGGTGCTGATGATATTTCCCTGTGACAGGTTCAACTGGGCTTGACCGACTCTGGCACCGCTGCCCTGCCTGATGCCATACGGAGTGCGGCGTCCGACTTCCTGGTTATTGTTGAGCTGATTGTTGAACTGCTGATACATTAAATCCGAGAACTGCACATCGCGCCGTTTGTAGCCGGAAGTATCGACATTGGCCATGTTGTGGCTGATGATGTCCATCTTCTGCTGCAGCTGGGAAAGGGTGTTTGTCGCTGTGATCATTTGTCTATTCATTTGATAGCCTCCCTTCTATTGATATTAGCCGTTCACTCGTCCGACTTCGTTTACTGCTTTATCCATGCTTCGGTCATATGCCTGAAGGATCTTTTGGTTGGCTTCAAATGCTCTGTACGCTGTAAGCATGTCCGTCATGGTCTTCCCGGAATCAACATTGGAGCCTTCTATGTATCCCTGCTGGGTGGTGAACCGCACATTCGGGTTGTTGTAGGCGGAAGGAAGCGGCTGATTATTTTCCGGCAAAAATAACCCGTTCCCTTGCTTTGAGAGTCTTTCAGGATTTGCAGAAAATGCAATTCCAAGCCTGCCGACCTCTGCACCATTTTCGGAGATGACCCCGTTTTCGCTAAGATCAAACTGATCGCTGTTCAACTGGATTCGATTCCCCTGGTCGTCGAGCACATATTGGCCATTTCCTGCTGTAAGGAAGCCCTGTGCATCTACAGTGAAATTCCCGTTTCTCGTATAGCGGGGCTGTCCGTCCGTTCCTTCAACGGTGAAAAAGACGCTTCCCGGAAGTCCTGTTGCCTCGTTGATCGGCATGTTGACATCCTGAAGGGCAAAGTCAGTTTTCCGATCCGTCGATTCAAGTGCGCCCTGAATGAACGATGGGTTCGCATCCTGCATGTAAACGCCATTGTTCAGCGTCCCGATTTCAGGAGATTGGCGAAGGTTCAGCGTTTTTTCAGTCGGTATTTCAACGCGGTCAATTCTGCTCAAAAGCATTTCGGGAAATGCCCTCATTGATGATTGATCCGCTTTAAATCCAGGAGTATTCGCATTGGCCATGTTATTTGTCAGCATCTCAGTTTTTCTTTGCTGCGCCAGCATTCCGGAAGCAGCTGTATAGAATCCTCTAAGCATCTTTATTCCACCCCGTGCAGACCGGTGATGCGCTTCACGCTGCATGCGGCCGGTCGTTGATTTTTCATGTCATGTCCAAAAACTAAACGGTCGATTTGTACTTATCTTCCATTATAAAGGATTACATTCGACAAAGACACAGAAAATTTGCGATTTTTCTTTGGTTAGCATCATTGAGGTGGCTGTGGCGACGTGAGGGTGCCTGGTCACCACCCGTTTTTTGTCGAATGGTGGCGGAGGCTGCAGCATGGTTTGAGTTCGCGATGAGGCCACTGGCACATAGGGAGGGGTTTTTGGCTCATAGCCTTGGTGGTTTGGCGCATAAGAGGAGGGTTCTCGCGCATAGAGCATGAAGAACGGCGCATAGGCAATCGATTCCGGCGCATAGAGCCCGTGCAGAAGGCAATTTCATCATTTATTTTGTGGTTTTTTACTCTTTTTACTCACTTCAGTGTATGGTTTTCAGCCCCAGTGTGGCCATTTTGCCTCCGCACCATCTAAAAACCACAAAAAAGGATGGGCACAAGACCCATCCTTCTGGTTATTTTATTATATATATGCTCTTCTTGGCAGCTTGTCCATGTTTTCGAGCATGAGGCCTGTTCCGATGGCTACGCAGTCCATTGGGTTTTCTGCCACGAGGACAGGTACTTTCAATTCTTCTGCAAGCAATTGGTCGATGCCGTGGAGCAATGCGCCGCCGCCTGTTAAGATGACGCCGCGGTCGATGATGTCCGCAGATAATTCAGGCGGTGTTCTCTCAAGTACGTTCTTAGCTGCCTGTACGATGACGGCTACAGATTCGCGAAGAGCGCCTTCGATTTCTTCTGAGTGGATGGTGATTGTACGCGGAAGTCCTGTCACCATGTCGCGGCCACGGATATCCAGCTGCTCTTTGCGGGAGCCTGGGAATACCGTTCCGATCTTAATTTTGATTTCTTCTGCCGTACGCTCCCCAATCAGAAGCTTGTACTCTTTTTTGATATAGCTCAGGATTTCAGCATCAAATTTGTCACCGGCCATTTTGATCGAAGCAGATGTTACGATGTCGCCCATTGATAAAACAGCTACATCCGTTGTACCACCGCCAATGTCGACTACCATGTTTCCGCTAGGCTGGAAGATATCCATGCCTGCACCGATTGCAGCTACTTTCGGTTCTTCTTCAAGGTAGATTTTCTTTCCGCCGCTCTTTTCAGCCGCTTCCTTAATGGCCTTTTGCTCAACGCTTGTGATGTTCGTCGGGCAGCAGATCAAGATGCGCGGTTTGGATAGGAATCCTTTGACATTCAGCTTATTGATGAAATGTTTCAGCATGGATTCGGTTACATCAAAATCCGCGATGACCCCGTCTTTCAACGGACGGATCGCTACGATGTTTCCAGGCGTACGCCCAACCATTCTACGAGCCTCTTCCCCTACAGCCAGCACCTTGTTCGTATTCTTATCGATTGCAACCACGGAAGGCTCATTCAAGACGATACCCCGGCCTTTCACATGGATTAAAACATTTGCCGTCCCTAAATCAATTCCAATATCTTTCGCAAACATTCAACATGCTCCTTCCTGCCCCAAGCGGCTTCTATTATATATTTTTTAATCATCATGAATAGGTCCATATTCATATGCATGAAGTTCTATTTCCCCAATTTTCTATTTTAGCACAAAAAAAGCGAAGATAGGAATCAAATTCCAATTATTTTTTGAAAAAAGATGGACAAAAAAAGAGGAGCAGTTCCGCAGGCTGCGGCCCTCTCCACTTAACTATTTTACAGTTTCCCCTTCAAACTCTTCTTTTGCATACTTTTGCTTTGTTGCTTCACCGCCGCGCAGATGGCGAATTGATTTATGATAATCCAGGATTACTTTTACTTCATTCGCCAGATCCGGGTTTATTTCCGGCAAGCGTTCTGTGAGGTCTTTATGGACAGTACTTTTGGACACGCCAAACTCCTTCGCAATTACGCGAACTGTTTTCCTCGTCTCCACGATATACTTTCCAATCTTGATAGTTCTCTCTTTGATGTAATCGTGCACACCACTCTACCTCCCTAAATTGGATGTAGAAAGTGTGAAATGAGACCCGCTTTCTCTTCGACGGAGTACTGTATCCCGCATCATTTAAAAACTGGAACCGCCGATTGCGGCTTTACGTGCTGCCGGGTTGGCGAATTTCAAAAAACCAGCCTCAATATTCAATGCGGCAGAAGGTGGTGGCCTTCTGGAATTACAAGGATTAAACAAATCTCCAGCTGTCAATCGCTGCACCTTAACGACTCTTCACCTCAAACACTCTCTCTTTATTGTCAGGTTTGTATCAGTTTATTAGCTTGGTTTTAGGTTTATGCACGAAAACCACAATAAGGACAAGGATTCGGTGAAAATATTCATTTATTTTTAATGGAATATTCATTTAGTCTGTACCATAGGGAGTGCTGGAGGTTTGCAGTTTTTGGAAGTCGATTGGAGTTATTTCCTGAGAAATGTGTCGATTTATTTGGGTTGGTGGCGAAGGGATTGATCCAAAATGGGGAGAGTGAGATGGTAGGTCGTATGTTTCAATTTGCCTGCCCTCGGGCATTGTAGTGATTTTAATATTTTTTGAGAAATAGAACGTGAATCAATCGTTAAAAATGATCTAAGCTGTTTATTTGTTATCGTTTCATCGATTAGGAGGAAATAATCCATTATAGCGAATTTATACGCATCCTTGGAGGTGTGCTTGCAGATGGGGCACTCCCATTTACTAAAGACCCTCCTTAGAAGCACTTCATCTTCGCAGTCAGGGCAAAACACACCCCTTTTTAAATGATCGGGTGAAATATCATATTTTGATAATACATCAGCATCGTACGGAGAATGCTTCCTTTTCAATGTGGAAATTAATTTTTTCATTTCATTCTTTGAAAGGATCGTTTTACTGTGAGTGTTCTTTTGTTTCATTAAAAACTTGTGCAGCATTTTACCTCTAATAATGTACTTCATATCTTTCGAGTTTTCCGGAATCATTTTGATGATGGTTGATGGGTGTGGGATAACAGCAGCAATCGCGATGGGGATTTGAGGAAATTTGTGCTCAGTGAGCCATTGGTGAAGTTCAAATTCCTGTTCTTGTACTTGCAGGATCGGGTCTTGAAATGATTCCGTTATGCCGTTTATCGTCCGAAGCAGCTGATGATGAATTCTATCAAATAGGAGTTCTCCTGCCATGCTTTTCACTTCTAATATCACGAGGAAATTCGGAGTGATGATGAGGTTATCCATTTGAAAATAATAGCCATGCCTGCCCTTCAATCGGATACTGCCCATCACGTTATATTCTTGTTTATCAAGATGGCGCAAATGATAGGTCATTGATTTTTCACCGTTGAATCCAGCATGGCGAATGGCCGCCTCTCTCTTAATTTCGGATAAACGCGGGTGATTGGGGGTCAGTCTTCTTTCTAGCGCAAATAAACGGTTTAAATATAACGGTAAATCGGGGTCGTATTTCTTCAAAACATCCCTCCTCTGGACTTTTACATGATAATTCTATAAAAATAGCAGGGTTTCCTGCTTTTTTTATAGGAGATTTTTGATATGGCAGAGGCTTATGCGCCAAAGGATTTCCGCTATGCGCCGGAACGAGTGCCTTATGTACGGGCTCTCAGCTTCTATGCGCGAGAATCCAGCCCTATGCGCCAGACCTCCGCCTTTATGAGCCATTGCTCCATATTTGGCTCCACTGGCGACCTGGCCACTGGATCGAAAGCCATAAAGCCCATCAATTTGCCCACCAGCCCGGCCGCAGCCGGACTGGCGATTCATTCGGCAAAACCTTACACCATGACTCCGATAATAATCTCCACTGCACGCTGAATATCTGCCTGGGCCATGCTTGGGATGGATCGCGGCATGCGGACTGCCAGTTCATGTGAAGCAGGGACATGGATGAATCCCGCGGGCACCGACGAAGCGTGCTCACCCGCGGTCAATTCGTGGAGGACAGAGTACATGACATTGTTGCACAGATAGGTTCCAGCTGTGTTGGAGATGCGGGCCGGGACTCCAGCGTCGCGAAGGGAATCTATCATTTTTCTGATAGGCAAAGTCGAGAAATATGCGGCTGGGGCGTCAGATAAAATGGGTGAATCCTCGGGCTTAATGCCGCGGTTATCCGCTTCGCCGTCACGGATATTTATCGCGACTCGCTCAGGGGTTATACTCTCGCGGCCAGCGGCCAAACCTAGCGAAATGACAGCATCCGGCTTTACTTGTTTCACTTCTTCTAGCAAACGCAACGGGCCTTTTTCAAAATCGACTGGTAGCAGGACTCCGTGGACCTCATACGATCCTATTACCGCTCCGTGCAATTCCTTTACAATTTGTTCAGTCGGGTTGATCGGGTTGTCTAAGAATGGTTCAAAACCTGAAAGCAGCAGTTTTTTCATTGGTACAATCCTCTCCCTCTTTTTTCCACCACTATACCATATTTGTGCAGAAAAATCGGGTGGTGACAGTCACTAAAAAAAGCGGAAGTGCCTTGTAAGCCCCGACCAGCATAAGACAAGACTCGAAGGAAATCCTGATTTTCGTAGAGTTTTGGCTTATAACTCGAGGGGCTCGGCGCTGGAGCTGGACATCACTCGGTTTTTGACGAAAAAAGATTTTTCGGGATGTGACAGTCACGCCCCGGTTTTTGTCGAATGAAAAAAGGCAGGTAAGCCCTCCCTTTGTTAAGGGCTTATCTGCCTTGAGTGCCTGGCACCGGGGTGCACAGGTTAGTTTGTTTGTTTACAATCAGCTGTTGCTGTCGTCGCTGTTTTGATCAGCGTTGTCTTGGGAATTATCAGTGCCTTGATCAGTACCTTGGTCAGCGCCTGATTGGTCTCCGGAAGTTTTGTCATCAGAAGATTGATCTCCTGCTGATTGGTCTTCCTTCGCTTTGTCAGCATCTTCTTTCGATTTTGCATCTTCTTTCGCTTTTTCTTCTAGAGCTGAAAGAGATTTACCAATGAATGCGACTGGGTTTACAGGAACATTGTCATTACGGATTTCGAAGTGTACGTGTGTACCAGCTTCTTCATTGTATAAGCTTTGTCCTGCTTTTGCGATCACTTGACCTTGTTTAACTACATCGCCAACCTGAACCTGAAAGTCCTTAACGGATTGGTATTGAGTCACTACGCCATTGTCATGCTCAATTTCAATGACGTTTCCTAATAACGAGTCTTCTTTGACATTTGTCACTGTACCGCTCATGGAAGCAACAACATCGAAGTCTTTATTGTCCTTCATGGCGATATCGATACCGCGGTTTGGATGATACGTATTGTTGTAGACAACCAATGCAGCTTCCTGCTCTTCTTCTGAAGCGTCTTTGTCATAGAATTGTTTTTCGATGACGACTGCATCTGGATTTACCACCGGCATTGCGAAGTTTTCGAATGCACTGTTTACTTCCACTGAAGGATTGTCATACGGGTTGTTTGTTGCTTGCTCATCCGTTTTTCCCTTTGGATCAGCGACATCGTTATTAGCAGCCTGATACCATAGGATTGCTGAAATCAGCAGGGCTGCACTGACTAAATACATTGCTGGGAATACCCAACGTTTTTTAAAGAAACTTTGAGAAGGTCCTTTCTTTTCTTCCTCTCTCATTTTCATCACCTCAGCAATCATTCTGAACAGGTGGATGAAATTATATACATTTTTCAAAAAAAATTTTTAGTACTTATCTTTCGACA
The DNA here is from genome assembly GCF_003350505.1 of Falsibacillus pallidus. Lineage (NCBI taxonomy): Bacteria > Bacillati > Bacillota > Bacilli > Caryophanales > Bacillaceae > Falsibacillus > Falsibacillus pallidus. The sequence continues at coordinate 60,841 of NZ_QQAY01000007.1, read as the reverse complement.
AATGCTAAATAAATATGTATGAAAGCGGAGATTTTTATTTGAAAAGTTTTTATAAGGCTAGCCGAGTTGTGTATTTTATTGTGGCAGGCAACTTGGATTGTGCGTGAAATTGGGTTTGGCGCATAAGAGGTGGGGTTTGGCGCATAGGCTCCTTTGGCCGGCGCATAGCCGGGGAGTTTTCGCGCATAGGGTATGGGTTCTCGCGCATAGGCCACCTTTTCCCGCGCATAGGGCTCATGGACAGGGGATGTCCCCTATGATTTACTTGTATTTTCCCTCCCTTCGAACCTTTTAAAGTGATGAAATGCACTAATCTATCTAATTTCAGCCTCAATTTGCAAATTCCCCGGACATTTTCACCATAGTTTGCGAGTAGTCCTCCAGCAAAAAAGGAGCCGCCATGGCCCCTTCACTTTTTCGCAGTAACTTTATTCAGATAAGAGTCGTCTGATGCAATTTCGGTTCCTTTGTAGTAGTAGGCGACGATTTGTTTGTAGGTTTTGCCTTCTTGGGCCATGCCGTTTGCTCCGTATTGGCTCATGCCGACGCCGTGCCCGTTTCCTTTTGTGGTGATGATGATGTTCTTGCCTTTTTTGACCCAGCTGAAGTCGGATGAATTCAGTTCTAGTTTTTCCCTCACTTCGCGTCCGGTGAAGGTTTTTCCTCCGATTTGGACCGTTCCTACTCTTTTTCCAGATGTTCTTGCTGTCACCGTTCCGACTGATCCGTCGCTGCCGAGGTGAATCCCAAGTTTATTCTCAAACTCCTGGGTGGACATGGTCTTTTTGGCTATGAATTTAGGAGACTCTTTATCCCATGGACTGGCGACGCTCTGCAGGTATGGGACGCTATTTTCCCAATAGTCCTGGGAGTTTTCCGTGTAGCCATTGCTTGTTGAAAAAAATGCAGCGGTAATGGGCTCATTTTTATAGGTAATGATTTGGCCGGCCGTGGCTTTTACGGCATCCGTTACTTTTTTCAACTTCCAGTTGTAGTCTTTTCCCCAAATTCCCTTTAAATCGGCAAGGCTTTTATAGACTTGATGCTGGACCGTGTCCGTCACAACTGCTCCATCCGGAACCCCCACATGACTTTTTAGCATCAATTGATTGATGATATACGTCCGCGCCGTCAACGCCTGCGCTTTCAAGGCTTCTTCTTCGAAATCTGCCGGCATTTCAGATGCAACCACCCCGATGACATATCTTTCAATCGGCAGTTTTTCGACTGCTTTTTCATTTGAACGGAACACGGTAATGGATGGCCCTTTCGCCAGCCATGCATTGTCTTGGCCGCTTGTTTCTTTAGTTAGCTGCTCATCAAGCTTTCCCGTTGCTTTTTCAGATGAAAACGGGAGTACGAGTAAGGATGGTACGGCGAATGTAATGACGAGTAATACGGCAACTGTTAGAAGGATGAATTTGCTTTGCTTCATGCTTGATGCCTCCAATGCTAGATTTGGGCAAATCTCTTTTTCGCCCAGCCTCTTTCATACATATGGTTTTGGACAAGCAATTATGACAGAAAAGCGCAGAAGGCTGCCAAGAGGCGCCGAGACTGGACTGAAGCACCACGAGATAAAGGAAACACGAAGAGCGCAGCGATTCGATGTTGACTTATCGTAAGTGTGCTGAGGGAAGTCTCCCAGCCTCTAGCCTGCGGAGCTAGACAGAAAAGCGGATCCTCTTTTTAGTGGGTCTTGATCGTGGAAACCGTGGTCCTATTTTCCTGCCGACACTATTTTTCTACAATAATCTCCGTTTCTTTATTACCGAAAGAATAAAAGACCCGTCCAATCTCCTATTGAAAAATCGTACCGAAACCCTTGGTACTTCTAGGTTTTGCTTCGAATTTCTTATTTGCGTGGTGCTATGTATTCAATTGTTGTCAAAATAGTTTGAATATTAATTTCGACATGATATGCTACCCCTGTAATATAAATTTTTCCAGTGGGGGTGGATAATGGAATGAAGAAAAAGAAGTGGCTTGGAATGGGACTGGCGATTGGCCTTGTCTCCAGCAGCTTTGCTCCGACAACATTTGCGGCATCGACTGGACCAGTGAAAATGCAAATGAATCACAAAGTGGGATCTCCCGAATTTGTGTCAGGGAAATTGACCGCTCCATCTAGTTTAAGCTCGGAAAAAGTATTGATGCAATACTTCAATAGTCATAAGGATAAGTTTAAATTCGGTTCAAAAAAGGCTGAGGATTCGTTTCAGGTTCTTGATGTTTCCAAGGATTCGCTTGGCAACACAGTTGTCCGGCTGCAGCAGCTGTACAACGGCGTCCCGGTTTGGGGTTCTACTCAAGTCGGTTTGGTGGATGAGAACGGTGCATTGAAAGTTGTTTCCGGTACTGTCCAGCCGGATTTGGAAGGCAAACAGAATTTGAAGAAAGGGAAGAAAATCAAGGCGGACAAGGCCATCGAGATAGCTAAGTCAGACCTTGGATTCGATCCGAAGCTTCAAAAGGAGGCGGAAGCGCAGCTTGTCGTTTTTACCGGAAATGGCTCGCCTGAATATGCTTATTTCGTCAATCTGAACTTTCTGGATCCGGAACCTGGAAACTGGAATTACTTCGTTGATGCCCATGATGGCAGCATTTTGAATAAGTTTAACAACATGGATGAAGTGTCCGGATCGAATGCAGTTGGTACGGGCACCGGGGTCCTCGGCGACACTAAGTCCTTGAATACTACTTTGTCCAGCGGTGTTTACTATCTGCAGGACAACACGAGAGGCTCGGGAATTTTTACCTATGATATGTCTGGATACAGCTTTTTCCCGGACTTTTTCCTCCCAGGATCTCTTTGGAAGGACTCCGACAATGTCCTGAATGCAGCGAAGGATAAGGCAGCGGTCGATGCCCACTACTATGCAGGCGTGACTTACGACTATTATAAAAATGTTTTCGGACGGAACTCCTATGACAACAAGGGTGCGGCGATCAAATCCTCCGTCCATTACAGCAGCAATTATAACAACGCGTTCTGGAACGGCTCTCAGATGGTTTACGGAGATGGCGATGGTACGAACTTCATTTCCTTCTCAGGCGGCATCGACGTTGTAGGACATGAACTGACGCACGCCGTGACTGAAAAAAGCTCCAATCTTGTTTATCAAAATGAGTCCGGCGCCTTGAACGAGTCTCTTTCCGACATTTTTGGTACGCTGATTGAATTCTACAACGGCAAAAATCCGGATTTTGAGATCGGAGAGGACATTTATACGCCGGGTACTGCAGGCGATGCCCTTCGTTCCATGAGCGATCCGACGAAATATGGCTATCCGGATAATTATTCTAACCGCTACACTGGTACGAGCGACAATGGAGGCGTTCATACGAACAGCAGCATCATCAATAAAGCTGCGTATCTTATGAGCGAAGGCGGCACACAATATGGTGTCACCGTCCCTGCTATCGGCCGGGATAAAATGGGTGCCATTTTCTATCGCGCCAACACGGTTTATCTGACTTCCAATGCAACCTTCAGCCAAGCGCGCGCCGCTGCTGTTCAGTCAGCTGCTGATCTATACGGCGCCGGTTCCGCTGAAGTGAATGCTGTGAATAAAGCGTTCGATGCTGTTGGTGTTCAGTAATTTGTTTTGGCAATTCTGCCACAATGATTGAAAGTGATTTTCTTTGATTGACTCTAGTATTCTCCCTAATACTATAGATTTTGACCCGTCCCTGTTGTGGGCGGGTATTTTTTATGGTGGAATTTGTTTTGACTGAGCGCTCAATCGAAACGAAGCAACACAACAAAAAAAAACACCCCTTACGCAACGTAGCGGGGTGTTTTTGAATATTCAGCCGAAATTGCAATAGTAGTGCTTCTTTCCGTACTGTATATAAGGTAGTTATGATTACGCGTTCATGTCTTCAACGTATTCAGCTGCTGGAGTTGTTTCGTCAGCTTCTGTAATGCGTTCGATGTCTGCTCCAAGTGCTGCAAGTTTGTTGTGGAAGCCCAAGTATCCGCGGTCTAAGTGTTTTAGCTCGGTTACACGAGTGTAGCCGTCAGCTTTCAGTCCTGCAATGATGAGGGCTGCTGCTGCGCGAAGATCTGTTGCTGCAACTTCTGCACCTTGAAGCTGGCTTGGTCCGTTCATGATGACGGAGCGGCCTTCGATTTTGATATCAGCATTCATGCGGCGGAATTCTTCCACGTGCATAAAGCGGTTTTCGAATACTGTTTCAGTAATCATGCTTGTGCCTTCTGCGCAAAGGAGAAGGGCCATCATCTGGGACTGCATATCCGTAGGGAATCCTGGGTGAGGCATCGTTTTGATGTCTACCGCTTTAAGCTTTTCAGGACCGATGACGCGAAGGCCATCTTCTTCCTCCTGGATGATGACGCCCATTTCTTCCAATTTGGAAACAAGAGAAGAGATATGTTCAGGGACTGCGCCTCTGACCAGGACGTTTCCGCCTGTAACAGCTGCTGCAACCATGAATGTACCAGCTTCGATTCTGTCTGGGATGATTGTATGATCGGCACCGTAAAGGCGTTCTACACCTTCGATACGGATAGTACCTGTGCCTGCGCCTTTAACGTTGGCGCCCATTTTATTTAAATAGTTGGCTAAATCGACGATTTCGGGTTCTTTTGCACAGTTTTCAAGGACGGATGTGCCATTTGCAAGGGCAGCAGCCATCATGATGTTTTGAGTTGCTCCCACACTTGGGAAGTCAAGGTAGATTTTAGCGCCTTGAAGTCTGTCTTCGACTTCTGCTTCAATGAAGCCATTTCCAACCTTTACTTTCGCACCCATTGCTTCGAAACCTTTTAAATGAAGATCAATCGGACGTGAACCAATTGCACAACCGCCTGGAAGTGCTACACGTGCTTTTCCGTGACGCGCCAATAAAGGCCCCATCACAAGAACAGAAGCGCGCATTTTACGCACATATTCGAATCGTGCTTCAATATTCAACTCTTTTGATGCATCCACAACTACATATTCACCATTGAATGAAACGTCTGCATTCAATGAACGTAAAACTTCATTAATTGTATATACATCGGAGAGAGTTGGTACGTCGCGAATGATACTTTTTCCTTCACTTGCTAATAATGTTGCAGTGAGAACAGGCAATACAGCATTTTTAGCCCCTTCGGCTTTTACTGTACCGTTCAATCTGTTTCCACCGCGGACGATGATCTTTTCCAAGAGTATTCCCCTCCGCGTCCAATTTCTATATATTAATATTCAATCGTTATGATGGGTGTGCCAATCACTACAGTAGTTTTGGCGCCCATTCCATTTTTCCTAAGGCCTATTTGGACATTCATCTGACTGTTCTTTAATGGAACAGCTTGTGTAAAATCTGGCGAGTATGCAGAAACTGAATAGAAATCTTTTTCTTTCAAAGACTCCTTTTCTTCAGCATGCAGATCTTTCAGCAATTTGCCTGCTTTTAGCAATAAAACATTATCCATCTTATCATTGAATTCGCCTTTGATACAAGAGAATATAGCAGGTTTTTCCTTGTAAATTAGAGCCAATCGCTCAGGGAACGATTCCTTGATGCTTTCGGCAATATGGCTGCTCCAGGTTTGACCTGACACTTCATAGATAACATACGAATAGCGATGTCCATTTTTGAGGGTCGAGATCAATTGGATTTTTTCTTGCAAGGCGGAATCTACTGCGGAAGGGTTGGTGCCGACTGCTGCAAAGCGGTTCTCGCCGTTTGGCTGCTTCCAATTCCATTTCGGGAATTTTCGTTTTAATTCGACAAGCTTTGAGCGGAACTGCTCCTCATCCTTCATGTTCAATGTCTCTCTTGTATATAGAGACCATTCAATGACTTGACCGTTTTCATGTTCAATTGCTTCAGCCATCTGCCAAAGATCAGCGCCTTGTTTCGCTGCATTGGTTGTTGTATTCCCCAATAAAAAAAAGATGAAACCTATTAAAACAATGGATATAAGTCCAATTGAAAATTTCTTTATCTTTTTATTCATTACTATCTCCCCCTCTTAGTAACCATTCTTTCCACTAAGAGTCAGAGAATACATGGGAATTGTCGTCACATTTTGACAAGTACGAACAACCTAAAAAATCTTGATGCAAATCAAATAATAATCAATTATCTTTTATTTGGAAACATGCAGTAAGACCTATTTTTTTACAAAAATGAAACGAATTGAAGCAGGAACTGAAGCTGCTTGGACCATAAGAGATAATCTAGGAAAAAATTGCTCAAAATGGTGCCAAGGGCAATGGTCAAAACGATATAGAGGAGCCTTGCCTGGAAAACACGGTTGGCTCTTATGAGTTTCTCAAAATTCAATGCCTGCAGCGCGTAGAATGCGACAGCCATGAACACAAGTTGAGAAATGATGCTGATCAATGCTTCGTGCCCAAATTGAGATACCATCCTTTTAACCTCCATAATCCCTTCAATTTCGCTAAAATTCGACCCAACCCACATTGTAACACAAACCCCTTGATTTTCATCTGTAAATTATGTTATTTCAGTAAATTATTTTTCGTGAAAATCCAGTAGCGGCGCGGGCTTTTAATGATAGCGTTTACACAAGGAAAACCGAGGCGTGACCGTCCCCATTCGATTTTAGTCGAACACAAAAAACCGCCCTTTTTTGAGGCGGTTTTGGTTATTTTGATGACTCTTTTTAGGAGCCGAAGTAGTGCTGGAAGTAGTCGAGCGGGATGTTTGGCAGGATGCCGAATAGGACTGTTGCCGCTACGGCGATGCAGAGTGCGAGCTTCCCTCCGAATGAGAGGCGGTCTTTCAAAATCTGCTCCTCTTTTCGGAAGAATACTTGGATAAAAATCCCGAAATAATACACATAAGATACGACGGTCGCAACAATCATGATGATTGCAAGCCACCATAGGCTGTTATCCTGCACCAACAGGGACATGATGATCTTTAGCTTGGCGATGAAGCCGGCCGTACCCGGTATTCCTGCCAAGGATAACAGCAGGATTCCAAGCGTACCAGCAGTCCATGGCGAACGCTGATACAGGCCTGCAAAGCCGCTGATATCATTGGATTTTGTCTGCATGATGACCCATTGAATGATGACGAATGTCCCGATTGTCATTAGAGTGTAAGTCAGCAAGTAAAACCAAATAGTATCCATCATAAAAATGGACAGCGATGCCACGGCGCCAAGCAGATATCCTCCGTGGACGATGCTTGAGTAAGCCAGCATCCGTTTGATATTCCGCTGCCGGAGTGCACCGAGCGTACCGATGATCATGGCTGCAGCGGCCAAAGCTGCAATGTACATCCGCATATCGGTAAGCATCGAGACGGAGGTCAATCCCTTTGAAGGGGCAGCGGCGAAGATCCCTGCCAATAACCGAAGCAGCAGAATGAACCCGGCCGTCTTGGAAACGGCGCTTAAGAATGCCGTTACAGCAGCCGGAGCTCCCTCATAGACGTCCGCCACCCACATATGAAACGGGACAGTCGCTGTTTTAAACGCCAGACCGACAAGGATCAAGAGGAAGGAAATCCCGAGCAGGAGCTGAAGTCCGCTGTCATAGACCCCGCTCAGCGCCTCCCCCATTTTCGCCAGGTTCGTCGTGCCTGTCACTCCATATAAATAGCTCATCCCAAACAGCGTAATCGCTGTTGAAATGCCTCCATTGACGACATATTTCAGTGCCGCTTCATTCGAACGGATGTCGTCTTTTTTAATTCCGGCCAATATATAAGAAGAAACCGCCAATAGCTCCAGTCCTACAAACAAGGTAATCAAGTCTCCACTGGACGAAAGCATCATGGCGCCGAGCAATGCGGTTAGGAGCAGGTAAAAATACTCCCCCCTCACATTCTCACTCCCATTTTCCTCCCCTTTGTGCATGCTCATCAGCAGAATGAGCAGGACCCCGATCATCAAAATGAGCTTAAACGCTTTCGCGAACGCATCCAATTGGAATGTTCCGTATAAAATTGAGGCGCTGTCGACTCCTGAAAAGAGGAGCAGTACGATCCCGCCGGCAAGGACGGCAAGCACCGACAGCCAGCCAAGCACCAGCCGATTCACTTTTTTCGGGAGGAACAAATCGAGCAGGGAGATAATGACGGCAGCAAGCAGCACAATGAATTCCGGGGTCATCAAATACCATTTTTCATCCATGATTGATTCATTCATTTATTCACCCTCCCATTCCCATTAGAATCGACTGAATGCTGTCTTGAATCGCCGTGCTCACGATGCTTGGATAGACGCCCATCACGACAATCATCAAAGTGAGGCAGACCGCCGGCACCCATTCCGCTTTCCGCAGATCGAACCATGTTTTCTTCAGCGGCGTCAACCCGCCAAAACTCATGTCCATCACTGCTTTCAACACATACACAGCAGTCAGGATCACACCGAGTGAGGCAACTGCCCCAATGATAGGCCATTGTTCGAACACCCCTAGGAACGCCGTGAATTCACTGACAAACCCGGACAAGCCCGGGAGCCCCAAAGAGGCAAGACCTGCAATCAGCAGGAACCCGGAGAACTTCGGCATTTTTTTCGCCAGGCCGCCGAGTTTCCGAATATCAGTTGTGTTGCTACGGTAGACGAGAATCCCCACAAGCAGGAACAGGAACGCAGAGATGAACCCGTGGGAAACGGTTTGGAAAATCGCTCCCTGGATGCCTGCTTCATTAGCCGCCCCGAGCCCCAGCAGGACAATCCCCATATGGGAAATCGATGAATAGGCAAGCACTTTTTTCAAATCCGTCTGGACGAATGCGACAAATGCGCCAAACAAAAGATTCACGACACCGGCAATTAAAATCCAAACAGATGCCTTTTGAAACGTATCAGGAAAAAGTTCCAGGCCGAATCGGATGATCCCGTAAGCCCCCATCTTCAAAAGGACGCCTGAGTGCAGCATAACAACAGATGGCGGAGCTTCCACGTGGACCTTTACCATCCAGCGGTGAAGCGGGAATGCCGGCAATTTAAATCCGAATGCGACCAGGACGGCAGCAAGCATCCAGCCCTTCGCTACTCCGGAAATCGTCGACGCCATTTCTCCCCCGTCTCCCGCAAGCAGGAACTGAAGTTTTTCAAAATTGACCGTGCCTGTTTTAACAAAGAGATACACAATGACAAGGAGCAGGATCGCTGAGCCGAGCCCGTTGTAAATGAGATACGCATAGGATGCCCTTTCCCGGGCAATCCCGCCCCACTTTCCAATGAGGAAAAACGTTGCAATCAGCGTCACTTCAAAAAATATGAAGAACAAAATCATATTTTGAGAGGTGAAAACGCCGAGCATCCCTGCTTCCAAAAGGAAAAATAGAAGCGTGTAGCCCTTCCATTCCTTTTGAATTTTAAAAGAAGCGATTGCCGCCATGGAAGCAATCACAGCCGTGAGCAGGACCATGAGCATGGAGAGTCCGTTAGCCCCCATTTCGAAGTCGATGTTGAAAAGCTGTTCCTGCAAATAGCTTATATTCCCGAATTGTATCCAGCTGTGTTTGATGCTCCAGTCGCTCAAATGGCTGCCGTGAAGCACCTCGCTGTATCCGTAAAGCGCGATTAAAAGGGACGGCAGCGTGCCGATCATACCGAACCATTGAATGAATGTCCTCTCTGTTTTTGGGACAATCAACAGGAGAAGAAGCATGACAAGAGGACTAAAGACGAGTATGAGTAAGAAATAGCTGGCATTCATCCGAAATAGCCCCCTGTCAAAAAGAATACGAGCATGATAAGGACGAGGCCCGCGAGAGCTGCAAATCCATATACCTGAACCTGCCCGTTCTGCGTCCTTGTAACGAATTTTCCAAAGTTCTGAAAGAGGTTCGCCGCACCTGAAGCAATCCCTTCAACGATTAAGCTGTCAAACCTCTTCAAAAACTTCCCGAATACTCTCGTAAAGAGGACCACTGTCCAGCCATAGACTTCGTCGATATACCCTTTCTTCAATAAGAATTGGCGGGTAATCGGCATTGCCGTTGACCAGGCTTCCGGCGGGAATGCGGGATTTTGAAAGCAGTAGTAGGCAATAAAGATTCCCATCAAGGAGAAAATAGACGAATACAACATGATCCAACTAGGAGCATGCACTGGTGCCAGATCCGGCCTGAGCCAGTCGCTGAACAGGCTGCTCCACGGGCTCTCGATAAAGCCGATTCCGAAGGCGAAAACCGCCAATACCGCCATCGGCACAATCATGACGGCTGGAGATTCTTGAATGGCTGCGTGCCTTGTGTGCCCTGTCCGATTTCTGAAAAATACCATAAAAAACATCCTGAACACATAGATGGATGTGAAAAATGCCGTGATCAAGGCTAGCCAAAATAAATAATTCGGGCCATTTTCATATATGGCGGTGAAAATGGCTTCTTTGCTGAAGAACCCTGAAAAGAACGGGAATCCCGTCAAGGCGAGTGCCCCGATCAGAAAGAGGGGAGCGGTGAATTTCATTTTGCCCCAAAGACCTCCCATGTCCCGGATATCCTGTGTATGAGCAGCATGGATCACACTGCCTGCAGCCAGGAACAATAGCGATTTAAAGAAGGCGTGCGTGAATAGATGAAAGACGCCAGCCGTATATCCCGCAGAACCGAGCGCCAACATCATGTAGCCGAGCTGACTCACAGTGGAATAAGCCAGGATCCGTTTAATGTCGTACTGGACCAGACCGAGTAGTGCTGCAAAGATGGCCGTGAACCCACCGACGATGGAAACGGTGAGGAGCGCCGCACTGCTTGCTTCGAACAGCGGAAACATGTCTGCGACCAAGTAGACCCCTGCCGCGACCATGGTTGCAGCGTGGATCAATGCGGATACAGGCGTCGGTCCTTCCATGGCATCCGGAAGCCAGGAGTGGAGCGGGAACTGCCCTGATTTCCCCATGGCACCGACAAAAATGAGAAGCGCCGTCAACGTGATCATGCCGCTCGTCAAATCGCCGGATGCGATGGAGGCAAAAATATCATCGTAGTCAAAGCTTCCGGTCTTCCAATATAAAAGGATGATCCCGATCAAGAGGCCGACATCGCCGATCCGCGTCATGATGAACGCTTTTTTTGCAGCCTGCTTCGCCTCTTGTTTGTAAAAATAAAATCCGATCAACAGGAATGACCCGAGGCCGACCAGCTCCCAGAAAAAATACAGCTGAAGCAGATTCGGGGACAGCACCAATCCCAGCATCGCGAACGTAAAAAAATTCAAGTATCCATAAAAAATCGCCATCCGCTTGTCGCTTTTCATGTAGCCGAGCGAATAGATCTGAACCATGAGGCTGATGAATGAGACCAGGACGAGCATCAGGACATTCAGCGTCGTCAGTTCAAACCCCATTTTCACAGTGTAATCGCCGAATTTCAGCCAATCCCAAGACTTTTCCCCGTCCACACCGTCAAAAAGGATCATGGCGGACAGGAGAAAGGAGATGGCGGTGGCCAGAATCCCCGTATATGCTGCGGCCAGGTCTTTTCCCCTTTGCAGCAAAAGAATCAGGAGAAAGGCTAACAGTGGTACGATCGGTATGAGCCATGCGGACTCATTCATGGTTTCTCAACCCCTTTTGTCTATGGCTCTTTTCGCAAACAATATTTTGTTCACGCAAGAGTAGGAATGTATATAAGAAGCAATCAATGCTTCAGATCCGTGAATTCGGTAATCTTGACGGTTTTCCGGTTCCGGTAGAGCGCCAGAAGGATGGCCAGTCCAACAGCCGCTTCTGCTGCAGCCACCGCGATGGAAAACAACGCAAAAATCTGTCCATCGATGGATGGCACCGCTCCCATGCGGCTGAATGCAACCAGGTTTAAATTGACAGCGTTCAGCATCAATTCGATGCAAATCAGGACAATCACTGTGTTTTTCTTCGTCAATGCTCCGAAAAGCCCGATGGAAAAGAGCAGGAGCGCGACGGTCAAATAGCCCGAGACAGGAATGGATGTCATGATTCTTTCGCCTCCCCGTCTTCTTTTTTCGCTAAAATGACAGCGCCGACCAGTGCGGCCAAAAGCAGGACCGAAGCCAATTCAAACGGGATGATCCAATGGCTGTACAGGGCCTTTCCGATTTCCTTCGTATTGTCTTTTGCAAGCGTGCCTGCCGTCCCGAAATCCAAGGAGCGGATGGCGGTGAAGACCATGATGGCAAATCCGAGAACCCCAATGAAAATGCCCCACTTCTTCCAGGTGTACTCCCTTTTCCCCTGGTCTTCCATCCGATTTGTCAGCATGATGCCGAAAAGCATAATGATGGTCACTGCCCCGGAGTAGATGAGGAGCTGGACGACCGCGATGAATTCGGCCGCCAGCAGGAAATAAAGGCTGGCAATGCTGACAAATGTAAGAACGAGGGCAAGAACCATATGAATGACTTTTGTCAATTGAAGCATGAGCACTGCACCAGTGATCGCCATCAGGGACAATATGAGGAACATCCACCATTCACCCGTCATACCTTGTTCTCCTTCCTTACGTTCTTATCGTTTGCATCAAGCCAGGCCATGTCTTTATATAATTCGCCCCTCGTATATTGAGAAAGCTCGAAATTATTCGTCATGACGATCGCTTCCGTCGGGCACACCTCCGTGCAGAGGTCGCAGAGGATGCAGATTTCAAAGTTGATGTCATACGTTTCGATGACCTTCCCTTTTTTCTCCGGATCTGGGTTTTTCTTTCCCGTCAGTGAAATGCAGTCAGTCGGGCAAATATTGACGCACATGTTGCAGACGATGCATTTATCCGGGTAAAACTTCTGTATGCCCCTGAACCGGTCTGGAAGCGGCAGCGGCTCATTCGGATAATCGTAGGTGACTTTTTCCTTTGATAAATTTTTCAGCGTGTAGGCAAGTCCTTTCGTCCATCCAAGCATGGTTATCCCTCCTCCTTCACAAGTTCAATAATTCCTTCAGGAGAGCCGTCAATACAATGTTTCCAAGCGCAATTGGCAGGAGGACCTTCCATCCGAACTCCATCAGCTGGTCTGCACGGAGACGCGGCAGGGTCACCCGCAGCCAGATCATCAGGAAGACGATGATGCTGAATTTCACAGCGAACCAGATAGGGCCGGGGATGAAATCAAGATGGAATGCCGGACTCCAGCCGCCAAAGAACAACACGGTCGTCAATGCCGCCATTGCAAACAGGTACACATATTCCGACAGCATAAAAAATGCCCACCGAAACCCGGAGTATTCTACATGATATCCTGCAACAAGCTCCGATTCCGCTTCAGGCAGGTCGAATGGCGTCCTGTTCAGCTCGGCGATGGATGCAATGAAAAAGACGATAAATCCTATCGGCTGATAAAAGATGAACCACACACTGTCCTGTGCCGAAACGATTTCCCGCAGATTCAGGCTCCCCGTGAGCAGGATGACGCCGATCACAGACATGACGAGCGGAATTTCATAGGAAATCATCTGTGCGGCCGCCCGCATGCCCCCTAATAGGGCGTATTTATTATTCGATCCCCATCCTGCCGTGAGGATACCGATTGTCGTCAATCCAGACACCGCAATATAGTAGAGCAGCCCAACCCCGATATCGGCAAACTGAAGCTGGTCCGTAAACGGAATGACCGCAAGCACCATGAACGCCGGCGCAAAGGCAATGACAGGCGCGATGATAAACAGCGGCCGGTCCGCTGCCTTTGGAATGGTATCTTCTTTCAGGAGCAGCTTTAAAACATCCGCGACGGTCTGGAGAAGCCCCCATCTGCCGCCGACCTGATTCGGCCCGTGCCTCAGCTGCATGAAGCCCATCACTTTCCGTTCTGCCAGGATGGCGTACGTCACAAATCCTAAAACGACGAAGAGCAGGATGACACCCATGAGAAAAAATCCAAGCGTGCTCCCAAACGTCGGTGTACCATGCAACAGCTCCTGTACCATCAGCCGTCCACCTCCCCGAGTACGATATCAATGGCTCCAAGAATGGCAATGACATTGGCGATATTCTGGCCTTTCAGGAGCTTCGGGAGAATTTGAAGGTTATAGAAGGATGGCCTCCTGAATTTCAGCCGGTAAGGCTCTTTTTTTCCTTCACTTGCGATATAGCAGCCGATTTCTCCCCGGGGCGACTCGATTTTCACGTAAGCCTCCCCTTTTGGCGGCTTAATGATCTTCGGCACTTTTGCCATGATCGGTCCTTGTTCCGGAAATTGCTCTGCTGCCTGTTCAATGATTTTCAACGATTCCTCGATTTCCGCCATCCGGCATTCATAGCGGGCAAGGCAGTCCCCTTCTTCCCGGGTGATGACATCGAAGTCAAACCGATTGTAGATGGAGTAAGGTTCATCTCTTCGCAGATCCCGATTGATCCCCGTACATCTGAGGTTGGCCCCGCTCAGGGAATATTGAAGGGCATCTTCCTTCGAATAGACGCCGACTCCCCTCAAGCGCTTCAGGAAAATTTCATTCCCGGTCACGAGCTGGTGGTACCCTTTCAGCTCCTTCCGCATATGGGGGACAAACGCCTTCACTTTATCGATCCAGCCGTCCGGTGCATCCCATTTCACCCCGCCGATCCGCATATAGTTGAAGGTCAGGCGAGCGCCGGAAAGTTCAGCGAGCAGGTTGATGATCATCTCGCGTTCCCTGAAGGCGTAGAGGAACGGGCTTACAGCGCCGATATCCAATAGGTAGGTGCCCCACCAGACGAGGTGGCTTGCGACCCTCCCAAGCTCCATGGCAAGAAGCCTGAGAAATTCGGCGCGCTCCGGCAGTTCGATTGCCATCATCGTTTCGACCGCATGGCAGATGACATAGTTATTCGTCATGGCCGAGACGTAGTCCATCCGGTCGGTGTAGGGAATGATCTGCGTATATTGCAGGTTCTCAGCGATTTTCTCCGTGCCGCGGTGCAGGTAGCCGATCACAGGCTCTGCTTTCGTGATGGTCTCTCCATCGATCGTCAGCACAAGGCGAAAGACCCCGTGTGTGCTCGGATGCTGCGGCCCTACATTCAAGATCATTTCTTCGGTTCTTACCATTCGCTCACCTCCTCTGCTTCTTCATAGTCCTTGCGGAGCGGGAAGCCGATCCATTCCTCTCCCAAGAAGATCCGTCTGAGGTCAGGGTGGCCCGTGAAGCGGACCCCGAGCAAATCATAGACTTCGCATTCCGGCCATTCAGCCCCTGGATAAAGGGAAGTGATGGACTCCACTTCCGGGTTGCTGCGGTCGAGCTCCACTTTGACGGCGACATCCTTTTTGCCTAAAAAAGAAGAAAGGGACACATACAGTTCCATATGCGTGCCGTAATCCGTTGCGTGCAGCTCGCTCATATAGGAATAATCCATTGTTTTCAAAAGTGAAATGATAGAATAATAGACGCTTTTTTGGACCTTTATGGTCGGTACATCTTTGGATAATGGATTGATTGATGCTTCCTCGATTACGTCCTTCCCAAGCTGAACCGTGATGGCATTGACGCATTCGTCGAGAAAGGGCTGATTCGGTGACGGAGCCTTTGGCACTGATTGGCTTTCTTCCTCAGCACCTGTCTCCTTCCCTTTTGCCTTTGCAGCAGCTGCGGCCTTTGCTTTTGCTTTGGCGGCCGCTACCGCTTTGGCTTTTGCTTCAGCAAGGTCGGCCTCAGGGCTTTCGATCGACTGAGACTCAGCAGAAGCTTCTGCCAGCTCTTTCGCTTTTTTCTTTGCGAGTGCAGCAGCTTTTGCTTTCGCTACGGCTGCTGCTTTCTGTTTTGCCAGGTCCGATTCAGAGTCAGTTTTTTCTGTTTCTGCTTCCCCTGTTTCAGCTTGCTGTGCTGCTTCTTTCGCTTTCTTCCGTGCAAGGGCTGCGGCTTTTGCTTTGGCGGCGGCTGCCGCCTTTTGTTTGGCGAGATCATCTGGTTCCGCTGGCGTCGCCTCTGCTTCCTTCGATGATGCTGCCGCCTGTGCCTCTTCCTTCGCTTTCTTTCGTGCAAGGGCCGCGGCTTTTGCTTTGGCAGCTGCTTCTGCCTTTTGCTTCGCCAGGTCTGTTTCGGCAGAGGATTCCTGCTCCTCCGCTTCTTCTGATGCATTTTCCTGTGAATCGGCAGCTTCTTCTTTCACCGAAGCTGGATCAGGCTCTTTCTTTTCTTCATTCTCAGTTGGCTCCAGCTCCTCTTCTGTTTCAGGTTCCTCCTGAGAAGCTGCACGCTCCTTGATAGCCTGCTTTTTGGCAGGGGCCTCTGCCTTTGCTTTTTCTGCAGCAGCTTTCTTTTTCTTCTGAAGATCGAGCCCTTCTTCCAGCGTTTCGGTCCGGGTTTCCTTTTGGACGGGCGTTTCCTCAGCTTCTGCTTCAACCGATTCTTCCTCGGGCTCTTCCAGCCAATCTATGAGTCTATCGATTTCTTTCTCGTCCTCTATCGATTTCTGATCTTCGTTTTGTTTCATTAACTTTAGTGCTTGCTGTTTTTCTTCCCTCAATTTCCGGGCTTTTTCCCTCGCTTTGCGAGCCGCTTGCTTTTTCAAGCTGTTGTTCCCTTTTTTCCGCGTCACCGCTACTTCACCTTCTTCCCGGTTTTAGCTTCATAGCGAATTTTTTCCTTGAGTTTATTGATGCCATAAATCAATGCAGCCGGATTTGGCGGGCAGCCCGGGATATACACATCCACCGGCACAACCTGATCGACCCCTTTTACCACGCTGTACGACTTTATGTATGGTCCGCCAGCCGTGGCACAGGAGCCCATGGCAATGACCCATTTAGGTTCAGGCATCTGATCATAAAGCCGTTTGACAATCGGCGCCATTTTCTTCGTCACCGTCCCAGATACGATCATGACATCCGACTGCCTTGGGGACGTCCTGAAAAATGAACCGAATCGATCGAGGTCATAATGGGCAGAACCCGATCCCATCATTTCGATGGCACAGCAGGCTAGCCCGAATGTCATCGGCCAAAGTGAATTGCTTCGCGCCCAGCCCTTCAGCTGCTCCAGGGATGAGAAAAATATATTTCGTTTCACTTCTTCCATTTCTTGAACACTTACATCCACGTCAACACCTTCTTCTTCCAAGCATATAGGAGACCAATGGCAAGCATCGCGATAAAAATGATCATTTCAACGAGTGCAAACAGCCCAAGCTGATTGTAGGCAGCGGCCCATGGATAAAGAAAAACCGTCTCGACATCAAAAATGACAAATAATAGAGCGAACATATAATAGCGGACATTGAATTGCACACGGGAGTCGTGGAATGGCTCAATTCCGCTTTCATACGTCGTTTCTTTGGCTTCACTCCTTACATTTGGACGGAGCATCCTCCCTAAGCTAAGCGCCACAATCGGCAGCAGAAGCCCCAGGACCAAAAATATGAGAAGAATGATGGTGCTATTTTTATAGACATTGAGCAGATCCAATACTTCCCCTCCTTCTTTCGTCAGCCTATTCTTTTTTCATATATATGTAGGGATGTCCCATGCTATTCATCCCCCTGGATTTTTCTCCTCGTGTTCTTCTATATCGCTTTGGTATATTCACCTAATTTGCTAGAAAACAGGCCCTTGTCCTAGTACCTTGTCCTCCCGTGACACATATACTTACAGTGAAAATGCTTATATTAATTGGAGGGAATTAGGAAATGAATGGAGAGTTAATGAGAGGGCTGCAGGGAAAGGTAGTCAAAATCAATAGAGGCGGACATGAAGCAAGGACCGGATTAGTCTTGGGGAGCACAGATGACTTCTTCACTCTTTTGACAGAAAAAGACGGCGTTGTCTATTACAAGCACGACCATGTGAAAAGCATGACGGACAATGCGAAAAAAGGGTTCGATTTCAACATGGAAATGCCTGAAACACTAGCCTATTTAAAAGCGGATTCGTTTGGGGAACTTCTTGGCCAAATGAGATATCAGTGGGTCAAAATTAATAGAGGCGGACATGACGCTTTGGAAGGCGTCCTCGATGATGTAAATGAAAACTATGTCACAGTCGTCCATCACGAAGAAGTGGTGCGAATCGCCCTTTACCATATCAAGAGCATCAGCTATGGCGTCAAAGCTGAGAAAAACGAGGATAAAAAGGAAGATAAAAAAGAAGAAAACAAAGAGGACAACAAACAATCCAAGTAAGGGCTTCATACACTGTAGGTATATTAGCCATCAGTGTGTGCAGATTTTATGAGGAGGTCCCTAAATTGGAATACAACGAAAAGAAGTTGTCTTTTATAGATGCCATTAAAGAATTGATGGGTTTTAAGATAGATGTTTTTTTAAAGGACGGGGAATTGGTCAAGGGATTGCTGGCCCACTCGGAAGTAGATTTTTTAGTACTGGAAAAAGCCGAGGATCAATCCCATTATGTAAAATTCGAGCAGATCTTAGCTGTATCCAAGAATACGAGGGATTATCAGCCGCAGGACTCGACTGTCGAATTCAATCAGGGTGAATCTCTCAATGATATTTTGGCGGAGTGCCAGTATCAATGGATCACGCTTAAATGCGGAACAGACACCTTTGAGGGAATATTAAGCCGCAGCCATGACGAACACCTTGTCCTTTTAAGCAAAGAAGACAGCATCTTAATCAATAAATCCCATATTTCCCAGCTTTACATCGGAGAGCTGAAAGAAGAAAAGCAGCAAGAAAAAGAGGTTCAGGAAAAGCAAGAAGAAAAGAACGAAACATCTAAAGAGGTTAAGCAGGAAAAAGGGGAGAAAAAAAGCAGCCAGGAAATCATCGATGTGGCACCGCTTCCTCCGCTCAATCTCAACCAGCATCAAAAATCCACAGCAGAATCCGCAGTTAAAGACACCAATTCCCCAATCCAAACAGTAGAGGATTTTGAACCATTTGTGATGGAAAGCAATATTCAACGGCGAAAAAAGAAACAGAAGAATCTCGCTCTATTCGAGGAATCCATGCAATCATCTAAAACAGATGAAAACGAACCTGTGAATCCGGAAGCCAGTGAAACGTTAGATACTCCGGCTGTTCCCGAAGCGAGAGTCGAAAGCTCAAGTGATTTACAGCTTGAAAATCAATATTACTCTTTGATGAAACATGCAGAAAAAATGTATCTGCAGCTAAAGGAAAAGCGTCTTCAAAGAGAACAGGAAGGGTAATTTCTCTTCCGAACCTTTATGAAAGGAGGAATCTTGTATGCTGATGGTTCCTATTGTCCTTCTGTTCTTCATCCTGTCCGGCATTTGTTTCTATTTGGTTTTCATCAAGCCGGCTGAACCTGATAGTGTGCATTTCATTCCTGCTGCTCCAACACCTCCCGCCATATCGGCTGAGGCGGCTCACTCTCATGGGTGAGTTGAATTTGATCATTATGATTAGTGTTTTTACGATAACCATCTTCGTTATGCTTTCCCGGCCATTTGGCTTAAACGAAACGGTCCCCACTTCCATCGGGGCACTCATTGTATTATTGGCGGGCATTGTTCCACTTGCGGATGTTGCCCGTATCTTTTCGATTGTCAGCGGCGCGTCCCTGACCATCATTTCGACCATCATTATGTCCATCGTTCTCGACAGCATCGGCTTCTTTCGGTGGATTGCCGTCAATATCGTGCAGCGGTCGAATGGATCCGGGATAAAATTATATATTTACATCAATCTGCTCTGTTTTTTCATGACCCTTTTTTTCAATAATGACGGCAGCATCCTCATTACAACACCCATCATCATTCACATAGTCCACCTTCTAAAGCTAAAGCCGCATCAGATGACCCCTTACTTTATTTCCGGAGCCTTGATTGCCACTGCAGCCAGCGCCCCGATTGCCGTCAGCAATATCTCCAACCTGATCGCCCTGAAAATTGTAGGACTCAGCTTGAACAGCTATATTCAGATGATGTTCGTTCCTGCGATGCTTGCCATCATCGTCATTGCCGTCCTTCTCTATCGGCTATTCCACCGGAGCATTCCGAAGAAGATCCGCAAAGTCCCAATCAAATGGAATGAAGGAAGCAGCCGCTATGAATATACACACCCGCTATCAGCACATGAACAGCCGAAAATCGATTGGCTCCTTTTTAAAGTGAGCATGGTTATTGTAATTGCAACTCGTACAAGCTTCTTTGTCCTTTCCCCATTCGGCGTCTCGATTGAATGGATCGGATTGACCGGAGCCCTTCTCATGATCGCCGCCAGATGGATTCGGATGAAAAAAGGGGCATTCGATATCATTACAAAAACACCTTGGCATATCCTTCTATTCGCTTTCAATATGTATGTCCTCGTCTATGGATTGAAGAATGTGGGATTGAATACCTTTTTAACTGCCCATTTGCAAAATTATGTTCATGGCAGCGGCCTACAGGCAAGTCTCATCATGGGTCTTCTTCTTACAGTGTTTTCAAATATTTTCAACAACCTTCCTGCCGTCATGATTGGAACTTTGGCCATCACTGATTTGGGACTGGCCCCGCATATGACGCAGATCACATACCTTGCGAATGTCATGGGCAGTGATATCGGAGCACTGTTGACGCCGGTTGGAACCTTGGCCACGCTGATTTGGATGTATCTTTTGAAAGAACACGGGATTCCCATGACGTGGGGAAAATATATCCGCGTCACCATTCTAGTGATTCCAGTCGGACTGATTGTCGGCTTGTGCAGCCTTTATTATTGGATCGAGTGGTTTGTATATTAATAGGAGGAATACTATGAGCAAGTTAATTCAACCCTTTATCGGGGAAACCATTACCATTGAACTTTCCGGAAAAAAAATCGTCAAAGGCGTTTTGCTGGAGGTTGGCAGTGACATTGTCGTCTTGTATAACGGGGAAGATTTCTTATATGTCCCTTCTGTCCATATCCAGTATTTCTGTAAATCGGACAAGGAGGATTCTGTCTCCATCCCCTCCGATGCACCAAGTCTGAATTCTGAAGATGAGATTTCCTTCCGGAAGACGCTGAATGCAGCAAGGGGGCGCTTCGCAGAGATCTACACCACAGGAAATCAGCCGCTGCACGGATATATCACGAGTGTGATGAATAATTACTTCGTGTTCTATTCCCCGGTGTATAAAACGATGCTGATTGCCATTCAGCATGTGAAGTGGCTCATTCCCTATACGGATCAGCAGACGCCATATGCACTTGACCAGCAGAAGCTGCCGGTGAACCCTGCGCCATTCACCCTCGGAAGAACCTATGAAGTCCAAATTGAGAAACTGGTCGGGGAGCTTGTCATCTTCAACATCGGCGACACGTTCCATCATATCGGGAAAATCAACCGCTTCGAAGACAACATCATCGAACTCGTCACCGCGCGCGAAGAAAAATACTACCTCAACATGCACCACATAAAAACCATGCACCTTCCGTGAAACGAAACAAAAGGACCTGCCGCATTGTAGGCAGGTCCTTTTGGTTTTATATATTGTCTCGCTTGTTCATTCCTTTGGCGAAGTAGATGACGATCAGGAGGATGAGCCAGACTGGTCCTACGACCAATGCGATTCTTGTGTCTGGATACACTCCCATCAGCACGACTACCATAGCCAGGAAGGCGAGTGCGATATAAGAGCTGATTGGCCATAATGGCGCTTTGAATTTAATTTTGGAGACTTCTGTTTTGCCCAAGCTTCTCCGGTATCTAAGCTGGGCTATCAAAATGAGCGCCCATGTCCAGATGGCACCAAATGTGGAGATGCTTGTCACCCATGTAAATACTTTTTCAGGAACCAAGTAATTCAAGACAACCCCGATCAGCAATGCTCCTGCTGAAAGAATGACAGCCAAAGCCGGTACGCCGGACTTGCTTACTTTTTTCAATGGTGCAGGTGCCTGGTTTTGCTCTGCCAGGTTGAACAGCATGCGTCCTGTACTGAAGATACCGCTGTTGCAGCTTGAAAGGGCAGCAGTCA
The DNA here is from genome assembly GCF_003350505.1 of Falsibacillus pallidus. Taxonomy (NCBI): domain Bacteria; kingdom Bacillati; phylum Bacillota; class Bacilli; order Caryophanales; family Bacillaceae; genus Falsibacillus; species Falsibacillus pallidus. The sequence continues at coordinate 39,071 of NZ_QQAY01000007.1, read as the reverse complement.
ATACGACAAAGTTGATGATGCCGGCTGCTTTTGGAATTCCCACTTTTTCAAACGTTAACACGAATGGGCTTCCGCCTGTCCCGATTTCATTCCATGGATAAATGGCCATGATGACAAACAGTGCGCCGACGTAGAAAATCAGGATGCGCCAGAATACTGTATTGATGGCTCTTGAAATGGTGTGTTCCGGGTTCTTTGCCTCACCAGCGGTCACCCCAAGCATTTCAATTCCAAGGTAAGCGAACATTACCATTTGCATCGAAGCGAGTATCCCCTTGATGCCGTTTGGCGCGAATCCGCCATGCGTCCAAAGGTTGCTGATGCCTGTTGCGACGCCGCCATTTCCAAATCCGAAAAGAATAATTAAAAATCCGGTGATGATCATTAAGATAATGGCTACGATTTTAATCAATGCAAACCAGAATTCAAATTCTCCGTATGCTTTTACAGTGATCAAGTTTACGATTGTCATGATGATAAGTGCAGCAAGCGCCCAGATCCAGCGCGGCACGCCAGGGAACCAAAGCTCCATGTACACACCAACCGCCGTGATTTCGGCCATACAAGTTACGACCCATAAGAACCAGTAATTCCATCCGGTTAAAAATCCGGCAAGCGGACCTACGTAATCTCTCGCGTAGCGGCTGAATGAACCAGCCACTGGATTCTGGATGGCCATTTCTCCGAGCGCCCTCATGATAATAAACATGATGGCACCTGACACGATATATGCCAACAGAATGGCAGGTCCTGCGAGTTCAATTGTCTTGGCCGAGCCGAGGAAGAGTCCGACTCCGATACATGCCCCAAGGGACATGAGCGTAATATGCCTTTCTTCCAGTCCTCGATGAAGTTCTTGATTGTCCATCTTTCCACCCCTGTCTGAAGTTTCCACAACTAAGAAATAAAGCGTTTACAATCTTTTCGTTTTTCTAGTATAGCAATTTCTTTGAATATATTCAATTTTGTAAAAACAGAAAACATATGTCTCTACAGGATTTAGCGGCTATCCTCTATCTTTTTACCCAGAATTTCATGCGTAAAAACGCTTCATTTACTCATTATTCCATTAAAATAAGCATAATTTCTTTCTCTATAAATGGCATACTTATTTTAGTTTTACCGAACTGTCCAAAATTAGACTTATTAAAGGTTGATTTGATTGGTTTATATTTGAATGGTCCAGGGTCTGGATTGGATGTGGCTTGTGGGATTGAGCAGTTCCGAATGTAGAGTGGGACAGGCCAAATGGGGGTTTTCATCAAATTGTCTCTTTTTCTCTTTTGGACTGGGCCGATCTAGCAAAATTCCCGCAATCAGGCCAGGCTGGGGGGCGCTGGCGCATAGACTGGGGGTTCCCGCGCATGAGCACCACTTTTTCGCGCAAAGACACCATGTTGCGGCGCATAAGATCCGATTTGTGGCGCATTGGCACCTCAGTTTGGCGCATAGGCACCCTGCACGTATGCACTTCTCGTCAATTTTCTTATGATTTCGTGTCGCTGGCACTCCGAATCTTCTCTTCTATAGCACTTTTTCCAGGTTATCATCCTTCTAATGTGAAATGGGATAGTCCAAATGAGGGTTTTCATCAAATTGTCTCTTTTTCTCTTTTGGACTGGGCCGATCTAGCAAAATTCCCGCAATCACGCCGGGCTGGGGGGCACTGGCGCATAGACCGGGGTTTCCCGTGCATGAGCACCACTTTTTCGCGCATAGCCGCCATGTTCTGGCGCATAAGATCCGATTTGTGGCGCATTGGCACCTCGGTTTGGCGCATAGAGGCCGATCCGCACACCCCATCCCCCATAATTACCATATTTTTTCGCCATGCCAGCACTACATATTCACAAACCAGCATGAATTTCACTATAATTTGCCCAGAAACCCATACCAAGTTGCCATTTCACACTGATTTTCCACCAAATCCAGCACCACTTAAGCAGTGCAGACTCATTTCCCACTAAATAAACCACAGTCCTCAGACTGTGGTTCTATCAAACCAAACAAAAAACCCCTTCACTCAGTGTGAAGGGGAATTTTATTAGATGCGGTTTTCGAAAACGTTGATACGGTTTGTGGATCGGCGAAGGGCCAATTCGGCTCGCTTTACGTCTACGTCGGATTTGTTTCCGGATAGGCGCTGCTCTGCACGGGCTTTCGCTTCTTTCGCACGCTCGATATCAATGCTTCCAGCCGTTTCAGCTGTTTGTGCTAAAATCGTTACTTGTGTTGGGCGGACTTCCAAGAAGCCGCCGCTTACTGCAACTAACTCAGTTTTGCCTGCTTTTTTCAAGCGGACAGCACCGATCTGTAATGGAGCAACCATTGGAATGTGTCCTGGTAACACTCCAAGCTCACCACTTTGAGCCTTTGTACTTACCATTTCCACATCGGATTCATACACTGGGCCATCGGGAGTAACGATACTGACTTTTATGGTCTTCATTTTTAACCCTCCAGGTCCCTATATTATACTTCTACACCCATCTTTTTCGCTGCTTCGATTACATCTTCGATTGGTCCGACTAGGCGGAATGCATCCTCAGGAAGATGGTCGTATTTGCCTTCAAGGATTTCCTTGAAGCCACTTACTGTTTCTTTAACAGTTACATAAGAACCTTTTTGGCCTGTGAACTGTTCTGCAACGTGGAAGTTTTGAGATAAGAAGAACTGTACGCGGCGGGCACGTTGAACAATAAGCTTATCTTCGTCAGAAAGCTCATCCATACCCAAGATCGCGATGATGTCCTGCAATTCTTTATAGCGCTGCAATGTTTGCTGTACTTGGCGGGCAATTCCGTAGTGCTCTTCACCTACGATTTCAGGAGAAAGTGCACGGGAAGTTGATGCCAATGGGTCAACGGCAGGGTAGATACCCATCTCAGTCAATTTACGCTCAAGGTTTGTTGTTGCATCCAAGTGAGCGAATGTTGTTGCTGGAGCCGGATCCGTGTAGTCATCGGCAGGAACGTATACAGCTTGGATAGATGTAACAGATCCAACGTTTGTAGACGTGATACGCTCTTGCAATAGACCCATTTCAGTAGCAAGTGTCGGCTGGTAACCAACTGCAGATGGCATACGGCCTAGTAGGGCAGATACCTCTGAACCTGCTTGTGTGAAACGGAAGATGTTATCGATAAAGAACAATACGTCTTGTCCTTGCTCATCACGGAAATATTCAGCCATTGTCAAACCAGTCAAGGCAACACGCATACGTGCACCAGGAGGCTCGTTCATTTGTCCGAATACCATTGCTGTTTTTCCGATAACGCCTGAATCGCTCATTTCATGATAAAGGTCATTACCTTCACGAGTACGCTCACCTACACCAGCGAATACTGAGATACCGCCGTGCTCTTGAGCGATGTTGTTGATAAGCTCCTGGATCAATACCGTTTTACCTACACCGGCACCACCGAAGAGACCGATCTTACCACCTTTGATATATGGTGCAAGCAAGTCAACAACTTTGATTCCTGTTTCAAGGATTTCGACTTCTGTAGAAAGCTGCTCATACTTAGGAGCCTGCCTGTGAATGGAATCACGGCGGAATTCTGCAGGAACATCTTCTTTAAGGTCGATTGCTTCACCTAGAACGTTGAATACACGTCCAAGTGTTACATCCCCTACAGGTACAGAAATTGAAGCCCCTGTATCGATTACTTCTAATCCACGTCTTAAACCATCAGTAGATGACATGGCAATTGTACGTACTGTGTCATCGCCAAGGTGAATGGCAACTTCCAGCGTTAAATCGATCGCAACATCCGTAGCTGTTGCTATGCTTTCGATTTTTAACGCATTGTAGATTGCAGGAAGATGGCCGCTTTCAAACTTGACGTCAACAACTGGACCCATAACTTGTAGAACGCGTCCTTTGTTCATCATTTTCCCTCCTACCCAGCTATTTGGACTTGATGTCCATTGGAAAGGGCAGCGGGATGCGTGCTCCGATCAGCCCGCAAGCCCCACCGCTTTTCCGTCATTATATAATTACTACTCCAGAGCCGCTGCTCCGCCGACGATTTCCGTGATTTCTTGGGTAATCGCTGCTTGGCGCGCACGGTTGAATGAAAGTGTAAGGTTGTGAATAAGGTCTTTCGCATTGTCAGTTGCATTTTTCATAGCGGTCATACGAGCACCATGCTCGCTGGCTTTTCCATCCAATAATGCACCGTAGATCAAGCTTTCTGCGTATTGTGGAAGCAAGACATCCAAAATTTCTTCTGGAGACGGTTCAAATTCATAAGATGTGAAAGGCGTGCTTGAAGTGATTTCTGACAAAGGCAGAACCTTTTTCGCCGTAACATCCTGTTGGATGGCACTGACGTAGTGATTGTAGTACATATTTAATTCGTCAAATGTACCGTCAGCATAAAGGTTGACTGCTTTTCTTGCAATTTCTTGAATATCGGAGAATGCTGGCTGATCAGGCAGCCCTACGATATCCAAAACCACGTTCATGTCGCGCTTCTTGAAGAAGTCGCGGCCCATGCGGCCAATTGCAATGATTGCATATTCATCTTTTGAGTTGTGACGTTCGCGGATAGTGTTGTTCACCATGCGCAAAATGCTGCTGTTGTAAGCCCCCGCTAAACCTCGGTCAGATGTGATGACCAAATAGCCGGTTTTTTTCACGGGGCGGGAGACTAGCATATCATGCGTCACACCTCTACTGCCGAGTGCAACGGATGCTACTACTTCCTGGATCTTCTCCATGTAAGGAACGAATGACTTTGCATTCATTTCTGCACGGTTCAGCTTGGCAGCAGAAACCATTTCCATTGCTTTTGTGATTTGACTCGTTTTCTTCGTAGAAGTTATACGATTTTTAATGTCGCGTAATGATGCCATTGGTTCTCACCACCCTTGTATGAAAGATTTTAGACCGGAGTCCGGATTAAGCAAACAGCTTTTTGAATTCTGTAATGGCAGCAACCATTGCATCATCTTCAGGAAGCTTGCCTGTTGTGCGGATTTGGTCTAGAACTTCCGTATGGTTGTGGTCTAACCAACTTAGGAATTCATTTTCGAAGCGGCGGATATCTTCTACCGCGATATCATCTAAATGTCCGCGAGTCAATGCATAAAGGATCATGACTTGCTTTTCAACTTTAATCGGTTTGTTCAGATCCTGCTTCAATACCTCAACTGTACGCGCACCACGGTTCAATTTTGCTTGAGTAGCTTTATCAAGGTCAGAACCGAACTGAGCGAATGCTTCCAACTCACGGTAAGAAGCAAGGTCAAGACGAAGTGTACCTGCAACCTTTTTCATTGCGCTGATTTGCGCGGATCCACCTACACGGGATACAGAAAGACCTGCGTTGATCGCTGGACGTACACCGGAGAAGAATAGATCGGATTGCAAGAAGATCTGTCCATCAGTGATGGAGATAACGTTCGTTGGGATGTAAGCAGAGATGTCTCCAGCTTGCGTTTCAACGAATGGAAGTGCTGTGATAGAACCTGCACCTCTAGCGTCGCTAAGTTTAGCAGCGCGCTCCAATAGACGGCTGTGCAAGTAGAATACGTCACCAGGGAATGCTTCACGGCCTGGAGGACGGCGTAATAATAGGGAAAGTTCGCGGTATGCAGATGCTTGTTTAGAAAGATCATCATACACAACAAGAACGTGCTTGCCATTGATCATGAACTCTTCACCCATTGTTACCCCTGCATATGGAGCAAGGAACAATAATGGTGCAGGCTGTGATGCAGATGCTGTTACAACGATTGTGTAATCAAGCGCACCATGCTTGCGAAGAGTTTCTACTGCGTTGCGGACAGTTGATTCTTTTTGTCCGATTGCTACGTAGATACAAACCATGTTTTGGTCTGCCTGGTTAAGAATTGTATCGATCGCTACAGATGTTTTACCTGTTTGGCGGTCACCGATGATCAATTCACGTTGTCCACGGCCGATTGGCACAAGAGCGTCGATCGCTTTGATACCTGTTTGAAGCGGCTCATGAACTGATTTACGATCCATTACACCAGGAGCTTGGCTCTCGATTGGACGTGTTTTTGTAGTATTGATTGGGCCTAGACCATCAACTGGCTGACCAAGAGGATTCACGACGCGGCCGATAAGCTCTTCGCCAACAGGAACTTCCATGATGCGTCCTGTGCGGCGTACTTCGTCACCTTCGCGGATGCCTGTGTAAGGTCCGAGGATTACGATACCGACGTTGCCTTCTTCAAGGTTTTGTGCCATACCCATGACACCGTTTGAAAACTCCAATAGCTCTCCAGCCATGACACTGTCGAGGCCATGAGCACGAGCGATACCGTCCCCGATTTGGATAACCGTACCTACATCGTCCACTTTTAGTTCTGACTGATAGTTTTCAATTTGCTTTTTTATCAGTGCACTGATTTCTTCAGCTTTAATGCTCATGAATTTCACCCCTCATTTCAGAATGTTATCCGACTAATTCACGTTCTAAGCGATCAAGTTTGCCGCGAAGGCTTCCGTCAAATATACGGTTGCCGATTCGCACCTTCACTCCGCCTAAAAGGTTCGTATCGATGATATTTTGGATGTTTAACTGCGTTTTGCCTACTTTAGGTGCAAAGGCTGCGGAAACCGCCTGCTTCTCATCTTCCGTCAATTCGCGGATAGAGTAGACAACAGCGTCTGCGATGCCTTTTGCCTCGTTTGCCAATTCAATGAAAGAATCAGCTACTGCAGGGATATATGCGCTTCGATGACGATCAGTAAGGATCATCAATGTATTCATTACAAATGGTGAAGCTCCTTGGAACGTATCTTTCAAGATCTCTTTTTTCTGCACAAGAGGCAGTTTAGGAGATGACAAGATTTGTCCGAACCCAGGGTTTTCAATCAAGATTTTCTTTACAACGCGCAGCTCTTCCTCAACGGAATCAAGCTGGTTTTGTTCAGTGGCAAGCTGAAAAAGTGCCAATGCATAACGTTTTGCTACTGCTTCGCTGCTCATCGTTTTTCGCCTGCCTCTTGAATGTAGCGGCTGATCAACTGCTCTTGTGCAGATGCATCAAGTTCTTTTTCAATCACTTTAGATGCAATCATGACAGACAATGATGCCACTTGTTCGCGTAAAGCCGCGACAGCTTGTTCTTTTTGAGTTTCGATTTCGATCTTCGCAGCTTCCTTTAAACGGACAGCTTCCGCGCGGGCTGCAATAATCATATCTTCACGTTGTAAATCAGCTTGTTTCTTCGCATTTTCAATGATCGCATGCCCTTCTTCACGAGCTTGCTTCAATTCGGCGCGAGTTTCTTCAAGAAGTTTATTTGCTTCGACGCGGCTCATTTCAGCTGCTTCGATTTCTTTCGCAATATGAACTTCACGATCTTTCATGATGCCCATTAATGGACCCCAAGCAAATTTCTTAAGCAACGCTAACAGGATCAGGAACATGATCAACTGGAAGATGATGTCTCCCCCGTTGAAATGTCCAGCTTCTCCAAGGACAAATGCTTGTGTTAACATGCTCGATTCACTCCCTTCAAGAATCGATTGTATTCTTTATTCAGAAAACAGCTTAGCGTTTGATAACGCACCGCTTCTATATTTATCAAAAAAAATGGTGTGTTCAGTTAGACTAGGACATAAAGGAATGGCGAAGATAATCGCCTAGACGAACTTCGCCATCGAAAATACTATTAACTCGGCTGATGATTACTTTCCAAGAACGATGAAAGCAATAACTACACCGATGATCGGTAATGCTTCAACTAGTGCGATACCGATGAACATTGTAGTTTGAAGAGTACCGCGTAATTCTGGTTGACGTGCGATTCCCTCAACTGTACGACCTACGATAAGACCGTTACCAATACCTGCACCTACTGCTGCAAGACCAACTGCAATTGCCGCTGCTATAAGACCCATTCTAAAGTTCCTCCTTTAATGTATAAGAAAATAATTTGGCTATAATGTTTTGTTCAATAATTGAACAGGTATATATTAATGGTCATGGCTGACTTTGTGAGCCATATAAACCATCGTTAACATACAGAAAATGAATGCTTGGATAGACCCTACGAAAATAGAGAATCCTTGCCATGCGATCATAGGAACGATCGCTGCGATAGTACCGCCTACACCCGTTGCAAGCCCACCTGCGATCAACGCAAGAAGTACTTCACCAGCGTAGATGTTTCCATAAAGACGAAGACCTAGTGTGAGGGTATTTGCAAACTCCTCAATAATTTTTAGCGGGATTAAGAACCACATAGGTCTGAGGAAATCTTTCCCGTATTCGCCAATGCCTTTCATCTTGATTCCATAATAATGGGATAAGATGACGACCATGGATGACAGCGTAAGCGTGATTGCTGGATCTGCTGTCGGAGACTTCCACCAGAGCTTTCCATCTATGACAATGGAGAAAGGAAGTCCAAGCATGTTGGAAACGAAGATGTACATGATTAAAGTTATTCCCAGGATGTGAAAGCGGCCTCCCGTTTTCCAATCCATGTTACTTTTGATAATGCCTTTCACAAAGTCCATTATCCATTCCAGGAAGTTTTGCATTCCTGTAGGCTTTAATGCCATACGACGAGTGGACGCAACCGCGAGAAGGAATACGATGGCAGATGCCACAGTGATCATCAATACGTTCGCTAAGTTGAAAGTTAGGCCCAAAAACTCGTGTAAAGGAGCTTCATGATTCAATGAATTTCACCTCTCTTCCCCGCTATTTATTTGATTTCACATAATGAAAAAAGTAATCTATCATAATGACGATATAGGCTGTCATTAATCCAATGATAAAACTTAGGAGATGGAAAGTTTCCGGATAGCGGATGACGATAATCGCTCCAAGAACAGATGCGGCCATCCGCGCAGCAGTGCCGAGGGATCGCGTTTTCTTCCCTTCTAGTACCGCATCGCCTAATTTCACTGTTCGTCTTACCATAAGCCAGTGGTTGAACAAGCTTATAGCTGTTCCAAGGACCAGTCCGAGAAAGATAGTCTTATACTCGGTGAATCCCCACCCAAGGACGTAGATGGCAAGGAGGTAAAATATGTACTTGCGGTGCCTGTTAAACATTTGCTGGAGTTCCGGCATATTTGATTAGTCTCCTGAGAAATGTCGGACTGAACGGAGCATAGTGTAGATTCCTGCTGCTAACCCCAGGAATAGTCCGATGATTAAGAATAGTGGCTCGGTGCCTGTTTTCTGGTCGATCCATCTTCCTCCGAAGATGCCGATCAAAATGGCCCCGACGAGTTGTGAAAGTATAGCTGTATAAAGAGCTATAGCTTGGTACGGACGGCGTTGTTTTTGCCGCATAAGAGCATCCTCTCGATTCGAGAATGAGATTTTTGGGTAAAAAAATTTTGGGCTTTTCCGATTTTCAAAAAAGCGTTTTCATCCGCGCCAAATCTATGAAAACCCTATCATCCTATACCCTTTGTTAGCATACAATAGGCACCCTACCATGTCAATTGCTTTCGGGTGAAAAAGTTCACAATGTTTTAATAATGTTTGACGAATGTTCACAAATTCATCAAATATTATTTACCTATATTGATGCCCCTTTTTAAAGCCCCCTTTACTATAAAACATGACTGGAAATTATACAACCATCCCCATGTCATTTAATTTTTTCCAAATAATAAATCCATTGGAAAATGATTCTTTCAGGATAATGGAACCATGACATATTCCCTCAAAATGTGGGTTTTTTCGACACTTGACAGGGGTCTGCGGCATTGGGGTTGACCCGCGGATGGATATATCTATCAATTTTGGGTTTTTATCTATCATAAAAAGAAAAAAGGACCCATCAGGATCCTTTTTCTTTCATGTGCAAAGTCAACTCCTGATAGTCCTCCCGTCCTTTTGTCCGGGCAAAGGCGACCGCAACTATCTGCTCCAATCGGATGTTCTTTGGAAAAACAACTTCTTTCTCCTTCAAACCTGGTCCGATTTTCTTCTGCCAATCCAATAGGCCGAGATATTTCATGGATTCAGGATCATACAAGGCTATCCCAAATTCCTCCGCCCCGCCAGGAAGGTAGACTTCATAGTGAAGCGTATTTGTTTTCTTTCCATTATCCACTGCAAATCCCATCACGCGTGGATATCTTGGTTCATTCACCACATATAAATAAGGGATCCGGATCGTCGATTCTCCATCAGATAGAAAAATGGCGCCGTCGATCAGATCTTTCTTTTTTGAAAATGCATCAATGCGTTCTGCTCGTATGGTCACTTTCTTTTCACTATTCGGCCCAATCGAAAATGCCGTTGGAAGCTCAAACTCCATCCCTGCGCTTTTCGGAGGAGTGATGAAGCGGTAATGCTTCGTTTCTTTGCTGACATTGCGGATGGTCAGGACTTTTTCTTTTTCCATGAACAATTTCGAAGGGAGCCTGCCAATGGATAACGCACCAGGCATGACAAGCGTCCCGGTATTGATGGCTTCCTCGAGCTGGATCCTTCCTGCGCCTTGCTCATACGTATGATACGGCAGTCCTTTATCGTCCACCATGACCTTGGCCGTGTTCATGAAGGCGGCCTTTATTTCTGCCGGCGTCCAATCGGGATGCGCCTGTTTCAGGATGGCGCATGCCCCAGCTACATGGGGGGCAGCCATACTCGTCCCCTGCAGGGAAAGGTATCCGCCGGGAACGGTGCTTCTGATTTTGACGCCAGGTGCTGTGATGTCAGGCTTGATTCCCCAGTTGATTGTCACAGGACCACGCGAACTGAAATCTGCCAGCCGGTCTTCTTCTTCTTTATAGATGGTCGGACCAAGAATCGTTCCCTTTTTTATCATTTTCTTCAGCCATTCTCCGTCCTGTCTGCTCATGGCTGCAGCGGGAATTCTGGATTCTTTCCCAACACTTCCGAGGAACTCTCCTTTTTCATTGTTATAAACAATGACAGCAACTGCCCCTTTTTCTTCTGCATTCTTTACTTTTTGAGCAAACGTGATCGTCCCTCTTTGAATCAGGACGATTTTTCCCGAAACCCGCTTCAGCTCTTCCTTGTTTCCAATCCCGCCATAAATGATTGGGTAGGTCTTCGTCAGACCCCACGGCACTCCTCCGAACATCGGCAGGAGTTTCATGTCCTTTTCCACTCTGCCTCTTTTAATATGAAGAAACGGGATTTTCATCGGTGGTGTCGAAGCTCCTACTGAAATGGCGTCGCTTGCCGTACCTGGAGTTCCCACCGTCCAAAGATTCGGCCCGCTGTTGCCGCTTGATGTCACAGCGACCACCCCTTTGCTTACCGCCTTGTTCAACGCCTCAGTGATTGGAAGGTCGGGGGCATTCACATCCGTCCCGAGCGAAAGATTCAAGATGTCGACGTGATCCTTTACCGCCTGGTCAATGGCTGCCAGCACTTGGTCAGACGTTCCATGTCCCCCCGGTCCGAGCGCGCGGTAAGCATATAGTTCTGCTTCAGGAGCTACTCCTTTCATGACGCCATTTGCACCGATGATCCCTGCCACATGCGTTCCGTGGAGTGTCGAAGCACCATTTTTATTTCTTGATTCCATCGGATTTTTGTCCCCGTCGACAAAGTCCTGCCCGCCTTTATAGTTCCGGTTCAAATCTGGATGGTTATAGTCAATCCCAGTGTCAATGATCCCGACTTTTACGCCTTTCCCCGACAGCCGCTGTCCTTTTGGATCAAAGTAGCCCCGGATTTTATCGGCGCCGATGAATGGGACGCTCCCTTCCATGTCCGCTTTATAGGTATAGGCTTCCGAGCTGTACTGAACGTGGGGAAATTGTTTTTCAAGCTTCTGGAGATTAGACCTCTTGCCCTCTACCGAAAAGCCGGAGAACACTTCTTGAAAAACATAGCGGATTTTAATAGAAGGAAAATGTTTGACCACCTGCTGTAATTCAGCTTGGTCAGGGGTCTCTTTGGTGGAAAAAACCATGACCACTCGTTCATTCGGGGAAGGTTCCGGGAGCTGCGGCAATGAAAATGTAGTGGATGCAGACGAAACCAGCGCAGCACTCAGTGGCTGCTGCGGTAAAATTATGGTGAAAAATAAAATGGCGATCACAGCTGCGGAAATTTTCTTCATTTCGGACGCCCCCCTTTTAATCCTTAGGGTATCTCTCAATAGAGTGGTTATGCACAAAATAAAAAAAGCCTGGCATGCCAATGTATTTCACATGGCGTACCAGGCTTTATATTATGGTCTGAATGGTTCAGGACGTTCTTCTTTTTGTTTGAAGTAATAGCGGATGGCTTCTGTGATGCGGAATGATGCATTTCCATCGCCATATGGATTTGCTGCTTTTGCCATTTTTTCATAAGCAGCTTGATCTGTAAGGAGCTCATGTGCAAGATTGTAAATCGTTTCTTCATCTACTCCTGCAAGCTTCAATGTTCCTGCTTCGATTCCTTCAGGGCGCTCTGTCGTATCACGAAGGACAAGAACAGGAACACCAAGGGATGGAGCTTCTTCCTGAACACCGCCTGAGTCAGTCAGGATCAAATGTGAGCGGGAAGCGAAGTTATGGAAGTCGATGACATCCAATGGTTCGATCAAATGGATGCGTGGATCGTTTCCTAAAACTTCATCTGCAATTTCACGTACGGCTGGATTTAAATGGACCGGGTAAACGACTTGTACATCCGGCTGCTCATCCACGATACGCTTGACTGCACGGAACATATTCCTCATAGGCTGTCCAAGGTTTTCACGGCGATGAGCAGTCAAAAGGATCAGACGGTCATCCCCTACTTTTTCAAGCACTGCATGGGAATACTCGTCTTTTACCGTTGTTTCCAACGCATCGATTGCTGTATTTCCAGTGATGAAGATGCTCTCTTCTTTTTTATTCTCAGCCAAAAGATTGTCAGCCGCTTTGTCAGTCGGCGAGAAGTGCAAATCTGCCATGACACCAGTCAACTGGCGGTTCATCTCTTCAGGGAACGGAGAATATTTATTCCACGTCCTGAGTCCTGCTTCAACGTGGCCGACAACAATTTGATTGTAGAATGCCGCAAGACTTGCTACAAATGTAGTCGTTGTATCCCCATGAACAAGGACGATGTCAGGCTTGGTTTCTTTCATGACGCGATCCAGGCCTTCCAATCCGCGAGTTGTCACATCAATCAATGTCTGCCTGTCTTTCATGATGTTCAAGTCATGGTCAGGCGTAATATTGAAGATCCCAAGCACCTGGTCAAGCATTTGGCGGTGCTGAGCTGTTACTGTCACAATGGATTCAAAATGATCCGGGTATTTTTGCAGCTCCAATACGAGTGAAGCCATTTTGATTGCTTCAGGTCTTGTTCCAAAGATTGTCATTACTTTAATGGGCCGATCCATGAAAACACCTTCTTTTATGATTTTAGAAATTATTTTGTGCCGAATAAACGATCTCCTGCATCTCCAAGACCAGGAACGATGTAGCCTTTTTCGTTCAGCTTTTCATCAAGGGCAGCGATGTAGATATCGATCTCAGGATGCGCCTCTTTGATTGCTTCAACCCCTTCAGGACAAGCAACTAAGCACATGAACTTAATGTTTTTTGCGCCGCGCTTTTTAAGGGAGTTGATTGCTTCAACGGCAGAACCGCCTGTTGCGAGCATCGGGTCTACAAGGATAAAGTCTCTTTCTTCCACATCTGTTGGAAGCTTCACGTAATATTCTACCGGCTTCAATGTTTCAGGATCGCGGTAAAGACCGACATGTCCCACTTTTGCTGCCGGAATCAATTTCAAGATTCCATCAACCATGCCAAGTCCTGCACGCAGGATTGGAACGATTCCAAGCTTTTTACCGGAAAGGACTTTCGCAGTTGCCTTGCTTACAGGCGTTTCGATTTCCACTTCTTCCAATGGAAGGTCGCGTGTGATTTCAAAAGCCATCAATGTAGCAATTTCGTCCACAAGCTCGCGGAACTCTTTCGTACCCGTATTCAAATCACGGATGTATGTTAATTTATGTTGGATTAATGGATGATCAAAAACGTAAACTTTACCCATCATACTCGCTCCTTTTTTTCTTATTTTGCAGTTTGCCTGCCAAAAATAAACGGCACACCTAAAACTTCACACTTCGTACTATTTTACAGAAAAGCACCCGAATGAGCAATACGATATATAAAGACGTAACAAAAGTGAAAAATTGGCGGGACGGGGGGACAGGTTTGGTGTCCCAATTCTGGGGCGGGGGCGTGGGACGGGGGGACAGGTTTGGTGTCCCATCACTATGCTGAGAGGGTTTGAAGTGGTGATTACTTCTGCCGGCACCTATATTGTAGTGGAAATATAGAAAGCAACTGGGTTTGGTTTCCAGAAAATGGATTGTTGAGCGGTTGACGCCTAAAGTGCGGGAGTTTTGCGCTAAACTGCGGCGGTCGCAGCCGAAAGTTGCGGGGTTAACCCGGAAAGTGCGGCGGTGAACGCAAAAAGTTGAGAGCAAATTCCTCCAGGTGACTGAACAAGAGCTAATTTGCCCGGCTGCGCCCCTATTTGGCACCCCCTTATGCGATGAGACGAATCCAAAATATGTGAAGTTGAGCGGTGCGTGCCAAAAGTTGCGGGGTCAACCTCGAAAGTGCCGCGGTCGCAGCCGAAAGTTGCAAGGTAAACCGAGAAAGTGCGGCGGTGAGCGCTTAAAGTTGAGCGCAAATCCCCCCAGATGGCTGAACAAGAGATAATTTGTCCGGCTGCGCCGCTATATTGCAACCCCTTCCCCCCAAAAAAACCACAAAAAAATCCAGATACAGCCGACAAATCAGCTGCATCTGGATTTATGAGCGCCTTATCTCTCTGGATAAAGTGTGAACTTCGCTGTCAACGCTTCTACGCGTTCGCTTGCTTCTTTTAATTTTGCTTCGTCTTCATGGTTCTTCAATGCGAAAGCAATCAAAGATGCGATTTCTTCCATTTCTTCGAATCCGAAGCCTCTTGATGTGACTGCCGCCGTACCGATGCGGATTCCGCTTGTCACAAATGGGCTTTCCGGATCAAATGGGATTGTATTTTTATTGACGGTGATGCCGATATCATCAAGGACTTTTTCTGCTACTTTACCTGTAAGGCCAAGTGAGCGAAGGTCTACTAATAGCAGGTGGTTGTCTGTACCGCCGGATACAAGATCCAATCCTTCTTTCTTCAGGCCTTCTCCAAGATGTTTGGCATTTTCAATGATTTCTTTAGCGTAATCTTTAAAGGAATCTTCCAACGCTTCCCCGAATGCCACAGCTTTTGCCGCAATGACATGCATCAATGGACCGCCTTGGATTCCAGGGAAAATGGATTTATCAATTTTCTTCGCAAATTCTTCCTTGCAGAGGATCATTCCGCCGCGAGGTCCGCGAAGTGTTTTATGAGTAGTTGTTGTCACGAAATCTGCGTAAGGAACTGGATTTGGATGCAACCCAGCAGCAACAAGGCCAGCGATGTGGGCCATGTCCACCATCAAGTAGGCACCGACTTCATCCGCGATTTCACGGAATTTAGCAAAATCGATTTCTCTCGGGTAGGCGCTCGCACCCGCTACGATCAGCTTTGGCTTATGTTCAACCGCTTTTTGGCGCACGTCTTCATAATCAATGACCTGCTTGTCCTTATCCACGCCATATTCAACGAAATTATATTGAACTCCGCTGAAATTGACAGGGCTTCCGTGTGTTAAATGTCCACCGTGGGACAGATTCATTCCCAATACTGTATCTCCGGTTTCAAGGACCGTAAAGTAAACCGCCATGTTTGCTTGTGCACCAGAGTGCGGCTGAACATTTGCATGTTCTGCACCAAAAATTTTCTTCGCACGGTCACGCGCTAAATTTTCTACAACATCCACATGTTCACAGCCACCATAATAGCGACGGCCAGGGTATCCTTCTGCATATTTGTTCGTAAGTACAGACCCTTGTGCTTCCATTACCGCTTCACTTACAAAGTTCTCAGAGGCAATCAGTTCGATTTTCGTACGTTGACGCTTTAATTCATCTTGAATCGCTTGATACACTTCTTGGTCTTGACGCGCAATGCTGCTCATGAGTATCCCCCTTTAAATTAACGGTTTGAAACCCGTTTTCACTGTGATTAGGAAAATCCTCTCCTATTTTATCATGTTTTCAGAGCGGCTTGTTAAAGGAGTGGAAAATTTATTGGGGAAATGATTCGGGTGGTGTCCAGCTACGGCGGCTAGCCCGGATTTTTGTAGAAAAAACCGCAGCCCAGGATATCCCGACTGCGGTTCATTCACTTCACCTATTACATCGAACAGCTTTCTTCTTCTGGCGTTCGCTCATAGACGGCACGAGCCCCGCCGATCAGCTTCGGCCTTGTCTTGGCAAGGGTCACATGAGCGTGGCCGATCTCTTTCAACGGCGTTCGGACGGGAACCGCCACATGCTTAAGGTGCATGCCGATGAAGGTGTCGCCGATATCAATACCCGCTTCGGCCTGGATATGTTCAACGACCACCGGATCCTCAAACTTATTGAAAGCATGGGTCGCCATCGCCCCTCCGGCTTTTCTTACTGGGACAACCGTCACTTCAGGCAACTGGCGGCGTTCTGCCAACTCCCGCTCCACCACCAATGCCCGGTTGAGGTGTTCACAGCACTGGAATGCCAATGAAAGCTGGTGCTTGTCAGCGAAAGCCTTCAATTCCGAATAAATCATTTCTGCCACTTCACTTGTACCGGACGTCCCGATTTTCTGCCCGATTACTTCAGAGGTAGAGCAGCCGATCACAAAAACCTGCCCCTTTCGCAAATCTGCTTGCTTTGCGAAAGAGTCTACTATTTCTCGGAGCTGTGTCTGCCATTGAGAGAGTTCTCCCATATGGTTCCCTCCATTCTAGATGAATTAAAGGTGCTTGTTTTCAAACTCTGAAATTTTATTTAAGCGGTTGGCATGACGGCCGCCTGCATATTCCGTTGTGAGCCATTCTTTTGCAATTTCTCTTGCCAAGCCTGCACCAATTACGCGCTCACCCATTGCGAGCATATTGGAATCATTGTGTTCTCGGGTTGCTTTTGCACTGAATACATCGTGGACAAGCGCACAGCGGATGCCCCTCACTTTGTTGGCAGCGATGCTCATCCCGATTCCTGTTCCGCAGATGAGGATTCCTTTATCAAATTCGCCATTCGCCACTTTTTCCGCAACCGGGAGGGCATAGTCAGGATAATCGACAGATGTTTCACAGTCGCATCCGAAATCTTCATATTCAATGCCCATTTCTTCCAATAGACTTCTAATTTCTTCGCGGAGATGGATTCCCCCATGATCTGATGCAAGAGCAATTTTCATTTTGACTCCTCCTCGTATAGATGGTTCTAGTATATGTTTATTTTGGCATATGAAACTGAAAATATAAAGCGAACAGGGCTCTATGGGAAATAAAAAATACCCCTTTCCTCGTAAATAGGATTGGGGCTGGAAACTTATAATTTAAATCTCGTAATTGTTGCTTTCAAGCCTTCCGCATGTTCTTTCAATTCATGTGCCAATGATTCTACATTTTCCATCACTGACGCCTGGTCTATTGTCGCTTCACTGACTTCTTCAGCTCCTGCTGATGTTTCTTCTGCGATCGCTGCTACTTCCTGCGACTGCTGCGAAGTCAATTGGATGCTTTCCATTTGGCTGTCTACTAGTTCAGAAATATGTTTGACCGCATTTGCCACTTCATGAATCGTAGAAGTCATTTCTTCAATGACCGCATTGGTTTTAGAGCCTTTTTCTGCTTCTTGATTGGCTGCATTCACTTGAACAGTGATCTGCTTCACAACGCTTTCCACTTCTGTCTGGATGTTTTGAATCAATTCCGAAATGCCCTGAACTGCTTTTCCGCTTTCGTCCGCAAGCTTCCGCACTTCCTCAGCCACTACCGCAAAGCCTTTTCCATGCTCTCCAGCACGGGCAGCTTCAATCGATGCATTCAGCGCCAGAAGGTTTGTCTGTGCCGCAATATCTCCGACCAATCCGATAATCTGCTCTACCTTTTGGGCATTTTCCGCTAGTCGGCGTACCGCCTGAAGGGACTGCTGATTATCTTTCGCAAGGCTTTCGATTCCAGTGACAAGCGAGTTGACGACTGTTTTGCTTTCTTGAAGCTCCTGAAGCATTTCCCCTGAAATGGTTTCGGATGACTTCGCTTTATTTTGAACTTCCTGCGCAATGCGGATCACGTCTTCTACAGATTCAGCCGTCTTTTGAATGGAAACAGCTGAACTCTCAGCGCCTGCGGAAATTTCACGGATGGTGTGTGAAATACTTTCCGCCTGCTGCGATGCCCTCGTTGATTCAGCAGAAATCGCAATGACATTGTCATTCGTCTGCTGGAAGTTTGTTTCGATGCTATGTACCATTTCACGAAGATTTCCGAGCATTTGATTGAAGGCCAGTCCAAGTGAACGGAATTCATCATCCGATTTCGGCAGCTCTACATCTATATGGATATCCCCTTCACTTGCTTGAAGCGCCGCTTGTTCAAGCTTCTTCAATGACCTCGTAATGAAGCCGGAAGCAAAGAACGTCAACAGCCCGGACCAAACAATCCCCAATGCTAATGTACCAGTAGTGAAAGCACCTTGGCTTACTACACCCTTTCCAAATTCAGGATAAACAAAATAAATAAAGACCGCACTCGTTGAATAGGTAATGATTGCAAGCAGCGTAGTGAATAATACTAGTTTCCTGCGCAGACCGAATTTGTACTTCTTCTTTTTCTGTTTTTGCTTCTCCACCTTGTTTTCCTCCCCCAAAATAAACCCATTATTGCCCTTTATCTAATTTATCGAGCAATTTCTCAATAAGTTTATCTAATTCATGAAAAGTTTCCCGGTAAATTTCAACGCTGCCTCCATATGGATCGATTACATCCATCTTATTTCCATCTGCAAACTCATATAAGGTAAACACTTTATCAGCCGCAAATGGATAAAGATTCATGATAGTCGCTTTATGGTTCTCGGTCATCGTAAAAATGTGAGTGGCAGATTTTACATCTTCCTCAGTCAGCTGTTTGGAAGAATGGTTATGCTTAATATTTTTTTCGTTCAGGATGATGGTTGTATTCTCAGATGCTGGCGAGCCGTCAAATGCAAAGACTCCTGCAGAACGAACAGTGACGCCCTCCTGGTTTTTACTCTTTAAGATTGCCTCTGCCATGGGGCTCCGACATGTGTTTCCTGTGCAAATAAATAGGACATTTTTCACTGTCATCCCTCCTTCATTTTCATTATATAAAATTAATTAACATACCCAAAGTGCTCTACCCATTTAATTTACCAGTTTTCAGGGGAAATTCTATAATTTGTCACAATAAGGAAACGGAAAAGCAAAAAAATCCCCGAGGTTTCCCGGGGAATAAATGTTCGCTTTTTCATTTTTACATTGGCAGCAAAAGCTTGATTCCAAACGCAAAGAGAATGCTTCCACCCAATGCTTCACTATAGGAGCCAAGAAGGCCCTGTACTTTTCGGCCGATCAATAAGCCGCACCAGGTAAGGACGGCTGCAGCCATTCCAAAGCATATCAGTGTTGCGGCGGTTTTGGCACGATAGATTCCTAGAGTCAGACCTACAGAAAAGCTGTCGAGGCTGACACTGACAGCAAATATCACTAACCCGAATCCGACTGGCGCCATCAATGGCTTTTCGTCTTTTTTGAAGCTCGAGATAAACATTTGCAGCCCGAGAAGAATCAGCAATGCCCCTCCAACATATCCAGCAAATGTGCCGAATTGATCCGACAGAAACCTGCCGGCAATCATCCCAAAGAGGGGCATCCAGACATGGAAGATCCCTACCGTCAAACCTATGTAAAATATCTGCTTTAGGCGAAGCTCATACATGCCCATTCCCAGCCCAATCGAGAATGCATCCATTCCAAGCGCAAACGCCATTAGCATTAGTGTTATTAATTCGCCTATTATTGATGTCACTTTGCTTCCTCCTCTGGACGTGCCTACAAAAATCTTATGCACGTCCAAAGGCATTTAGAAGCATTTTTAGAGCCAGCGGTGTCCAGCTGCTTTTTCGAGGCGGTTCATGATTGCCGTCCCGATCCCGTCCCGCGGAAAAACTTCGGACACAATCATATCCAGATCGGCTTCATTGAAAGCTCGCAGGACATCGTAGAGCGATTGTGCGACCGTAGGGAGATCCTTCCGGGAGCCGCATGGAATTACCACATTTGCGGAATAGATTCCTTTAGACTCTTCTGTTGCGAGAACCCCTACTTTTAAACCCTCTTTTTGTTTGTCATCAACCAAGGTTTGAATTTTTTCCGGACTTCCCTCCATTAAGTAAAGGGGGGCATCCGGTGCGTAGTGCGTATATTTCATCCCCGGTGATTTTGGTGCTCCTTCTCCACTCAGGAGAACTGCATCGATTTCAACGGGTCCGATGATCGATTCAATCTCCTCTTTTGAAACCCCGCCCGGACGGAGGATGACCGGAGTTTCTGCCGTACAGTCGATGACCGTCGACTCTACCCCGACACCTGTTGCCCCGCCATCAACGATTCCTGCTATTTTTCCTTCAAGGTCATCCAGGACATGTTTGGCAGTCGTTGGACTCGGCCTCCCTGAACGGTTTGCACTAGGCGCAGCTATCGGCAGATCCGCCTCTTTTATTAACGCCATGGCAACGGGGTGATCGGGAAGACGAATGCCGACTGTATCGAGCCCTGCCGTCACCTTATCCGAAAAGACCCCATCTTGTTTTTCAAAAATGATGGTCAATGGCCCCGGCCAGAATGCTTCTATGAGCTTCTCCGCTTTCTCATTGATCTGCTTTACAAGAGCCGGCAGCTGGGCACGGTCTCCGATATGGACAATTAATGGGTTGTCGCTTGGGCGGCCCTTCGCTTCAAATATTTTGGCTACCGCCTCCGTAGATCGGGCGTTTGCCCCCAAACCGTAAACCGTTTCTGTCGGGAAAGCAACGACTTCATTATTATTCAAAAATTCAGCTGCCTGTGAGATATGTGGATAATCCTTTTGTTCATTCACATGTTTATCCACAATCCACTTGATAGTTTTCATTTTCATCCACCTTTTTATATACTGCTATAAGTACTAGCTACTAATTGGTTTTTTACCATTTTACCATGGCAAGTATATAAAAAATACACAACTTACTCAAGCTTTATCCACAATATGTGAATAAAATTTAAAGAACGGTGGATAACTTTGTGGATAGGTGGGGATAAATGACTGATTTTTCATTATTATAAGGATAATTTCATAAAAGTGCTTTGGACATTTGTTAATAACTCGGAGCCGTGGGCTGATTGGCCAATTTCAGGAGGAAGATCCTGTTTATCCACCTGTGAAAATCCCATCCAGGCCAGAAACGATAAGGAAGAAGGTTTATTGGTTGCCAAATATAATGTGGATAACCCTCTTTCCTTCGCAAGTTTAAACATCTGTTGAAAAAGTGTTAATAACCCTTCCTCGCCCATTTCCTTGACTACGACCAGGGAGCGGAGCAGCCCGCTTGTTTCAAAAGGCTCGATTCCCATTGTCCCAAAAATCTTCCCCTGCTCATTCTCGATGAGCAAGAAGTAATCAATCGACTCTTTTACTCCTTCTGTGCTCAAGCCTGCCGCTGTCAAAAAGCTTACCAGCTTATCTAAATCCAAACTTTCCGCCTGCCGAATGACTTTCATCTCATTTCCTCCCCTATGCTTTTCGTAATCTATTAACATGTATATGGAGAGGTGGAAATAGTAGAACAAAAAAATAGAAAGCACGAGGCTCTCTATTTTCGGCTTAGAATAGCTTTTCGAAAAGTTCCACTACGAAAAATTTCACTTTTACTTCTTGCTGTTCATCTCCTGCATAAACCGGCGTTTCTTCCTTTTCAGCTGAAGAAGCTGTTTCAATTTTTTCAGCGTGGCTTGTGTCCGGCAGCACTTTGTTTTGAACTGTATTATTTTCTTGTACCGCATCCTTTTCTTGAACGTCTCCCTTTTTTTCTGCCGCTTGAGCTTTTGCCGATTTATCTTCAAATCCTTCGCTGACGGCTACGCCATTTGAGAAATCAAGGAAGCATAATGGAGGGTATAGTACGCACCACCAGTTGGCTCCTTCTCCTTTGCCGAGTGTGATTAAAATGGCTTCGTACTCGCCCGCAGGATATAAATACTGTCCATACAATTTTGTTGGGAAGTTCACTTTGCCAAATTTGACGTGGATGCTTTGATCCATGTGCTGATTCTTCATTTCCTGCTTAGCGATTTCTTCGATTTCTGGAAGATGTGACTTGATGACTTTTCTTGCTTCTTCTATGGAAGTAAGGTCTTCCACCCACTTAGTGATTTCTGCATTCACGGCATCCCTGATTTTGCGCTTGACCGCCTGATCTTCCGACTTGTCGCTGTTTGCAAGGATTCGCAGCCTGATCGCTGAATCCGGAATCACCATCGCATCCTGCGCGGCCGTTTCTTGTTTTGGTATATACAAACTGAGGATTGTCCCCAATGATAATACGATTAAATAGATCCAAGCATATGATTTACGTTTCATGTCTGCTCCGTCCCCTCTTCTCCCTGATAAGAACAGTATGGACACGGACCCGGAATCTTAAACTATGAATTTGAAAAAAATTCGGATTGAAAGTTTCATAGAGTTAGAGTGGTGTGGCGTTGGGCTGGGATGGTTGGAGTGCGACGGGGCAGGGCAGGCAGGCGTGGCGTAGGGGCGCGGGGCAGATTAGAATGATTTTAAGCAGCGCAAAGAGAGGGGGTTTTAGCGCATAGGGAGATAACTTTTGCGCATAGAGCCCCTGAGCCGGCGCAAAAGAGCCAGTTTCCCGAGCATAAACCCCAATTTCCGGCGCATAGACACCAAAAAAACGCCCTCCCACACAGGGAAGAGCGCTATAATTCACAAAAAACCATCCGGTCTTTTCCATTAATATCAAATACCACTTCAACTTCGGCCATCGGGAATGCTTTTTTCATGATTTCTTTCACGGATTCGCCCTGGCCTGCTCCAAATTCAAAGCCAATGATGGCACGATCACCGACCACCGCTGGCAATTCTTCGGCAAAACGACGATACAGATCGAGTCCGTCTTCGCCGCCGAACAAAGCGGTATGCGGTTCATGATCCCTAACCACATCCGAGAGCTCCTCTTTTTCATGATTCGGAATGTATGGAGGATTGGAAAGCACGATATCAAATGTACTCCCAGCCTCAATAAAAGGCTGAAGCAAATCCCCTTGATAAAATACCACCTCTGCCCCAAGACGAGCTGCATTCTCCCTCGCCATCTTCAAGGCATCCTCTGAAATATCCGATGCTGACACATCCAGTTCCGGCATCTCCAATTTCATCGTCGAGGCAATTGCACTTGAACCTGTCCCAATATCCACTAGCTTCAGACCTGCAGTAGCGGTAAAATACCTCTTCACTCTTTTGAGCGTTTCATAGACCAGCTCTTCTGTTTCGGGCCGTGGAATCAATACATGTTCATTGACATGAAATTTTCTGCCGTAGAATTCCTCATACCCCATGAGATGCTGGACCGGCGTTCCGGAGATATGCGCCTCAACGGCCGCCTTAAATTCTGCTTCTGTTTCAACCGGAATCTCCATCTGCTGATTGGCAAAAAGCTGCGACCTGTCCAATTTCATCAAATGGCGCAGCAGGAGTTCACCCGCATTTTCATCCCGCTGCTTCTTCTTTAAATAAGAAGAAGCCCATTTGAGGGCTTCGAATACTTTCAATGGCATGGATTAGTCCTGCATGCTTTCAAGCTTCTTGGACTGGTCTTCCATTATCAATGCTTCGATGATTTCATCCAATTTGCCTTCAAGGATTTGATCAAGCTTTTGGATGGTCAATCCGATGCGGTGGTCCGTCACACGGTTTTGCGGGTAGTTGTATGTGCGGATGCGTTCTGAGCGGTCTCCGGATCCAACCGCGGATTTACGCTGTGCATCGTATTCCGCCTGTGCTTCACGCTGGAATTTATCATAGACGCGGGCACGAAGGACCTTCATCGCTTTTTCTTTATTTTTGATCTGTGATTTTTCATCTTGGCAAGATACAACCGTTCCTGTCGGGATATGTGTCAAACGAACGGCAGACATGGTTGTATTTACGCTCTGTCCACCTGGTCCGCTTGAAGCGAATGTGTCGACGCGGACATCTTTATCATGGATTTCAACTTCCACTTCTTCCGCTTCCGGCAGGCATGCCACGGTAGCAGTAGACGTATGGATGCGTCCGCCTGATTCGGTTTCCGGAACGCGCTGCACACGGTGGGCGCCATTCTCATATTTCAACTTGGAAAAAGCTCCGTTCCCGTTGACCATGAAAATGATTTCTTTGTATCCGCCGAGGCCTGTTGGTGCGGCATCGATGATTTCCGTTTTCCAGCCTTGCATTTCTGCGAATCGGCTGTACATGCGGTAAAGGTTTCCGGCAAAAAGGGCTGCCTCGTCTCCCCCTGCTGCACCGCGGATTTCAAAGATAACGTTTTTGTCGTCATTCGGATCTTTCGGGATAAGGAGGATTTTTAAACGCGCCTCAAATTCTTCGATGCGTTCTTCCAATTCACTGATTTCTTCTTTGACCATTTCGCGCATTTCAGCATCAAGCTTTTCTTCAAGCATTGCTTTAGCATCCTTGAATTGTGCGCGCGCTTCTTTATATTCACGGTAAACTTGAACAGTTTCTTGAATTCCGGACTGCTCTTTTGAATACTCTCTTAATTTCTTTGGATCATTCACGATTTCAGGATCACTAAGAAGTTCATTCAGTCTATCATAGCGATCTTCAACTGCTTGCAAGCGATCAAACACAGTTTTTCACCTCAAATTTTAGTCCATAACATAATAATTATAGTATACAGAAGTGGGCCCGTAAAGAAAATACCCACCATTTTGGCACCTGCGAAAGGCAGGTTCCTCGTGTGGGTACTCTTCTTATTTGTGTTTGATCTTCACGTCGACGTTATAGCGCGGGAACGCCTGCAAGATGATTTTATGAAGCTTGTCTTTTGCTCTCTTTGCTTCTTTTTTGCTTGAAAAATCCTTGTTTGTATAAACAGTGACGTTCATCGTGTTTCCGTTGATCCAGACTCCACCGGGCGTATACTCTGTATATTCCTTCACGACTTGGCGGGCTTTATCCATGTCTCGTTCCATGCTCGGCGGCGTATCGGAAAGGCCGACAAAATTAGGGTTTTGATTATTCCAGCCGGATTGCCTTGCCTCTTCATCCGGCCATGCTTTATTGATTTTATTGTTGACGAAGCGCTGTCCATTCACGTCGTTTTCGTTGGAATATGTGGAGTCATTTCTGACGCCGCAGCCGCTCATCAAGCTGATGATCATGATTGAGCCAATTATCCATTTTATCATTTCAGACACCTCCGTTTATAGCGTTTCCGAATGCCGGAAGGTTCTATTCATGCAAATGGGAGATTTTTTGGCCCAACTCAAACAAAAAACCACCCTCGCTTACAGGAAGATGTCCTGTGCAGCGGGGCGGTTCTTCTTTAATGTCCAGCTTCAGCGCCTAGCCCCTCGAGTCATAAGTCAAAACTCTACGGAAATCAGGATTTCCTTCGAGTTCCGTCTTATGCTGGTCGGGGCTGATCTAGGCGCTTCCGCTTTTCTTATTAGCTGTTTTTTAAGGCTGTTTCAACGTGCTTGCTGATGCCTGTTGGTACTTCGTGGTGGTGGCGACAGCGCGGTTCGTATGCTTCCGATGCTCCAACCAGGATGATCGGATCATCATAGCAGGCTGGTTTGCCTTCGATTAAGCGCTGCGTCCTGCTTGCTGGCGATCCACAGACAGCGCAGACTGCCTGGAGTTTTGTTATGGATTCAGCGATGGCCATCAATGCAGGCATCGGGCCGAACGGTTCGCCTCGGAAGTCCTGGTCCAATCCGGCTGCGATGACACGGTGCCCGCGGTCAGCCAATGTTTGAATCACGTTGACGATCTCTTCATCAAAGAACTGGACCTCGTCGATTGCCACGACATCTACATCCGCAGAAACCAATTCTACGATGTCGGCAGCCATTTGCACGGGCTTGGCGATGACGGATGTACCGTTATGGGAAACCACCATTTCTTCGCTGTAGCGATTGTCTAATTTAGGTTTGAATACAGCAATCTGCTGCTTTGCGAATTGGGTACGGCGAACGCGGCGAATCAGCTCTTCTGATTTTCCGGAAAACATGCTTCCGCAGATGATTTCTACCCATCCTGTTTGCTTCATGAGGTACACGAAACAGCCTCTCCTTCCTCGTCCTTACTATCTGTATTTATAGCCTGTCCACTTATGTACAGGGGATAAAAAGCAAAAAAGAGAAACAGTCCTCATAGACTGCCCCCATTTTTGGCTTCCATTTCATTTTAAAAAGGCTTTTTTAGTAAAAAAAAACAGGCAAGTATTTTCATGCTTGCCTGTTTTTGAAAAATTATTTCTTAAGGCCATATTTTTTGTTGAAGCGATCAACACGGCCACCTGCGTCAGCGAATTTCTGACGTCCTGTGTAGAATGGATGGCACTCAGAGCAAACCTCTACGCGCACTTCATCTGCTACAGAACCAGTTTCAAATTCGTTGCCACAAGCACAGCTAACTTTGATTTTCTTGTATTCTGGATGAATTCCTGCTTTCATTCTTTTCATCTCCTTCCGCCCTGAATCATCTGAAACAGAGTTTTATATACGCTAATGCGATATGAGCTAGTGCATTTATGGAACGCCGAAGCCGAAGCCTCTTCCCTCTAAAGGTTCGTTCCGCTACAGCCCCTTACCGCATTCATTTATAAACACATTGACTACATTATAGCAAGTTTCCTGCCGAAATGCAACAAGTTGTCCATGCATTCCTTCTCACTTTTTATGGAAAACGTCAGCTTCTTTTTGCTTTTACTTCTTCGCTCAGGTTGTTGAAGAACTCGTCATTGTTCTTGGACTGCCTCAGCTTGCGAAGGAATCGTTCTGCGAAGTCAGGCGCATCGGACATGGCTTTGCGGATGGCCCATAGGTTGTCCAGCTTTTCTTTTGGCATGAGGAGTTCTTCTTTCCTCGTACCGGAGCGGCGGATGTCGATGGCAGGGAAGATGCGCTTCTCTGCAAGGGAGCGATCCAAGTGAAGCTCCATGTTTCCTGTTCCTTTGAATTCTTCATAGATGACATCATCCATGCGGGATCCTGTGTCCACAAGCGCAGTTGCCAAAATGGTCAAGCTGCCGCCTTCTTCAATGTTTCTCGCCGCACCGAAGAATCGTTTTGGACGGTGGAACGCAGCCGGATCGATACCGCCGGAAAGTGTTCTTCCACTTGGCGGGATAACCAGGTTATAGGCACGGGCAAGTCTTGTAATACTATCCATAAGGATAACGACGTCGCGCTTATGCTCGACAAGACGCATCGCTCTCTCAAGGACAAGTTCTGCCACTTTGATATGGTTTTCAGGCACTTCATCAAACGTGGAGCTGATTACTTCAGCATTTACTGAACGTTCGATATCCGTTACTTCTTCCGGACGCTCATCGATCAATAGAACAATCAGCTCTGCTTCCGGATTGTTTGTTGAGATCGCATTGGCGATTTCTTTCAACAGCATGGTCTTCCCGGCTTTTGGAGGCGCAACAATCAATCCACGCTGTCCAAAACCAACCGGCGTCACTAGATCCATGATTCTTGTTGATAAATTCCTTGGTGTCGTTTCAAGCAAAATTTGACGGTCTGGATACAAAGGGGTAAGCGCAGGGAAATGCACTCGCTCCTTTGCCGACTCTGGATCTTCTCCATTGACTGCTTCTACATGCAGCAGGCCGTAGTAGCGCTCATTTTCCTTTGGAGGACGGACTTTTCCGGAAACTTTATCCCCGTTGCGCAAGTCAAAACGGCGGATTTGTGATGCAGAAATGTAAATATCCTCTGAGCTCGGGGAATAGTTGATCGGACGAAGGAACCCGAAGCCTTCTGATTGGATGA
Source organism: Falsibacillus pallidus (assembly GCF_003350505.1). Classification (NCBI taxonomy): domain Bacteria; kingdom Bacillati; phylum Bacillota; class Bacilli; order Caryophanales; family Bacillaceae; genus Falsibacillus; species Falsibacillus pallidus. The sequence continues at coordinate 11,142 of NZ_QQAY01000007.1, read as the reverse complement.
TTTCAAGGACGCCTTCCATGAAAAAGAAGCCTTCCTGCTCTGCCTTGGCTTTTAAAATGGCAAATATCAATTCTTTTTTTGTCAGTTTGCTGTAATACGAGATTTTGTATTTTTTGGCCAGCTCATAAAGCTCCTTAAGCTTTAAATTTTCAAGGCCCATGATCGTTAGTTCTTCCATTATGACACCACGCTTATCAGTATTGTATTGCAATGACCATCCTATTAATGGCTGTTCAGTTTTTAACGATGGATGGAAAGTCAAAGATTTTTAAGGATTGAATGAAGAAAGTGAAGTAATGCAGAAGTGTTATTTATGCAGTGTTGTTTTTTCTGTTTGAGGTTGTCCAAATCATCAGGTGAAATGGTGTTGTTTTTTTATCTATTTTTCCAATTATATCTGCCAGAGGTAAAAATGACCCTCTCTGCCCCCATTTGAACAAGCACTTATAAACAATATCTATTTTTACCATATTGTTTATAAAGAATCAATATAGGAGGAAGAAAAGATTGTCCGGATGACATCGTTCCGTTCAATCCTTCTTCCTTATAGTTTACTAGTTTTTAAGGTTTAATGACAAGGTTAGGCTTTTTCTTCAAGCTGTGGCGCCCGTCGATAAAGCGGACCGTGCCTGATTTCGCGCGCATGACCAATGAATGCGTGGAGCCATAAGATCCCTTGAATTGGACACCTCGAAGCAATTCGCCGTCCGTTACGCCTGTTGCGGCAAATATGGCATCGTCTCCACGAACGAGATCTTCCATGCGGAGTACTTTATCCACGTCAAGCCCCATTGATTTGCAGCGCTGCAGTTCAGCATCATTTTGCGGTACGAGCTTCCCTTGGATTTCTCCGCCAAGGCACTTTAATGCCACTGCTGCGATGACCCCTTCAGGTGCACCACCTGAACCGAACAGGATATCCACTCCAGTGTGGTCAAATGCCGTATTGATGGCGCCTGCTACATCCCCATCGTTGATCAGTTTGATGCGGGCACCCGCTTCACGGAGCTGGGAAATGATGTGTTCATGGCGCTCACGATTCAATACCGTTGCCACTACGTCTTCAATGCCTTTATTTTTTGCTTTTGCTACAGCTTTCAGGTTATCAATGACCGAAGCATTGATATCGATCAGGCCGACAGCTTCCGGGCCAACCGCAATCTTATCCATGTACATATCAGGTGCATGAAGAAGGTTTCCGTGGTCTGCGACAGCCAATACAGCGAGCGCATTCCAACCGCCTGAAGCCACGATATTCGTCCCTTCAAGTGGATCGACTGCAACATCAACGCGAGGGCCGTAGCCGGTGCCGAGTTTTTCGCCGATATAAAGCATCGGCGCCTCATCCATTTCGCCTTCACCGATGACCACTGTCCCTTTCATCGGCACTGTATCAAATACGTCGCGCATTGCAGAAGTTGCTGCATCATCCGCTTCGTCTTTCTTTCCTCTTCCCATCCAGCGGGCGGAAGCAAGTGCAGCAGCCTCTGTTACACGAATCAATTCCATTGATAGACTTCGTTCCATTGATCTCGTCCTCCTGTATCACAAAAACATAGTGTTTGGTTATTTTGTATATTGTATAACACAATCCACCGTTTATTGTAACACATTAAGCGCAATTTGGGATTATCTTATGAACTTTTTAATTGTTCAATTTCTTCCTGCGTCAATGACTCGCGCCAAATTGTTGCACCAAGCCCATTTAGTTTTTCTTCCAAATTGCTGTAGCCGCGATCGATGTGCTCAAGGCCCGTCACTTCTGTGATGCCTTCTGCCATGAGGCCGGCAATGACCAATGCAGCTCCGGCACGCAAATCGCTCGCTTTTACTTTTGCACCTTGAAGCTTGATCGGACCGTGGATGATGGCAGATCTGCCTTCCACTTTAATATTTGCATTCATTCTTCTGAGCTCATCAATGTGCTTGAAGCGGGCTGAATATATGGTATCTGTCACAACAGCAGACCCTTCTGCCCTTGTCAGCAAGGACGTGAATGGCTGCTGAAGATCGGTTGGGAACCCTGGGTAGACAAGCGTTTTGACATCCACTGTCTTCAACTTGTCCGCTTTCCCGATGAATATCTGTTCGTCGCCAGCATCGACTGGTACGCCCATTTCTCTCAATTTAGCTGTAAGCGATTCCATATGTAGTGGAATGACGTTGTCGATCAGGACGCCTTCGCCAACAGCTGCAGCGAGGATCATGAACGTTCCGGCTTCAATTCGATCAGGGATGATGGTATGGCGGCAGCCGTGAAGGTGTTCTACGCCTTCGATCCGGATAACATCCGTTCCAGCCCCTTTGATTTTAGCTCCCATATTTGTCAGAAGTGTTGCTACATCAATGATTTCCGGTTCTTTCGCCGCATTCTCAATGATGGTTTTCCCTTTTGCCCTTACAGCAGCAAGCATGATGTTAATCGTTGCCCCGACGCTGACCACGTCTAAATAAATTCTTGCACCGACCAATTCATCTGCTCGCAAATATATAGCTCCCTGCTCGTTGGTGACTTGCGCTCCAAGAGCTTCAAACCCTTTTATATGCTGGTCGATCGGACGTGGGCCAAGATGACATCCGCCAGGCAGACCAATCACCGCTTTTTTGAACCGTCCAAGCATGGCTCCCATCAAATAATAGGAAGCACGCAATTTTTTTACCTTACCGTTTGGAAGCGGCATGGAAATCATTTTCGAAGGATCGACCGTCATATCTCCATCTTCAAATTGGACAGTTCCACCTATTTCTTCAAGAAGCGACTTCAGCATTGAGATATCAGAAATATCGGGCAGACCTTCAATCGTGACAGGGGAGTCTGCCAGGATGGTTGCGGGAATCAATGCAACTGCACTATTTTTCGCTCCGCTGACCTTAATGGTTCCTTTTAGAGGGTATCCGCCTGCAATTTTTAGCTTTTCCATTGTTAGCTCCCTTCCAAAACGCACTCTTTTTATGGAATAGTTTTCCATGAACAAAAGATAGAGTCCGGTATTTTACTTTTCCTTAGTTTAAACAACTTTTTCCTTTTCATGTATACAATTAATCATTTTTTCGAAAAAATCCTACCTTTTTCCTGTCAATTGGAAATTTTTAAGCCTGGCGATTATTCCAATCGCTCAGAAATGCTTCTATTCCTTTATCCGTTAGTGGATGATTGAACAGCTGCATAAGGACTTTATATGGAATGGTTGCAATATCGGCACCGCGAAGGGCAGATTCCGTTACATGCTGCGGGTGGCGGATCGATGCTGCAATGATTTCTGTTTCCAATCCGTGGATGGCAAAAACATCTGCGATTTTGGAGATCAGCTCAAGACCGTCATGCCCGATGTCATCCAAGCGTCCGAGGAAAGGTGAAACGTAGCTTGCGCCCGCTCTTGCAGCCAAAAGCGCCTGGTTTGCGCTGAACACAAGTGTGACATTCGTTTTAATGCCTTCTTTGCTGAATACATTCACTGCTTTCAAGCCATCCGGCGTCATTGGCACTTTCACGGTGATGGACGGAGCAAGCGCTGCCAATTCACGTCCTTCTTTGATCATCCCTTCCGCTTCAGTGGAAATGACTTCCCCGCTGACGGATTCAAATCCTAAGGAAGCGATTTCTTTTAATCGGTCATGAAAAGAAACATTCTTTTCTTTTGCTACTAGTGAAGGGTTTGTAGTTACCCCGGAAAGCACACCTAGTTCATAGGCTTCTTTGATTTCATCCATATTAGCTGTATCAATAAAAAATTTCATGATTCCCTCTCCCCTTGACGAAATATTCAATAAATTTACAGCGCAATTATGCTGTCTTTTATAAAATGAACGGAAACCGCCTTCGCAAAAAGGCGGTTTCTATTCATGTATATGAAATACAATTTATAGGCTGATTAAGCTTGACCTGAAGAACCGAATTCGCGCATTTTACCAATAACAGTTTCTTTGATAGCTTCGCGAGCTGGTCCCAAATATTTGCGTGGATCGTATACTTCTGTATCTGCAGCAAGCACTTCGCGTACTTTCTTAGCAGATGCAATTTGGTTTTCAGTGTTTACGTTGATTTTTGCTGTACCTAGAGAAAGAGCTTTCTTGATGTCTTTTGTCGGGATTCCAGTTCCTCCGTGAAGAACTAAAGGAAGACCAGTTGCTTTCAAGATTTCTTCCATTTCTTTGAACCCTAGGTTTGGTTCACCTTTGTAAGGTCCATGTACAGAGCCCAATGCTGGAGCTAGGCAGTCGATGCCTGTACGCTTCACAAGCTCTTCACATTCTTTTGGATCTGCATAGATGACGCCGTCAGCAACAACATCGTCTTCCTGTCCGCCGACAGTTCCAAGTTCTGCTTCTACAGAAACACCTTTAGAGTGTGCATACTCAACAACTTTAGAAGTTGTTTCGATGTTCTCTTCGAATGGGTGGTGGGATGCATCGATCATTACAGAAGTGAATCCTGCATCGATTGCTTCTTTACATTTATCATAGCTGGAACCATGGTCTAAGTGAATAGCCACTGGCACCGTGATTTTATAGTCTTCCATTAAACCTTCAACCATTTTTACAACAGTTTTGAAACCGCCCATGTAGCGTGCAGCACCTTCAGAAACCCCAAGGATTACTGGAGATTTTTCTTCTTGTGCAGCTTGCAGGATAGCTTGAGTGAACTCAAGGTTATTCAAGTTGAATTGTCCTACTGCATAACCGTTGTCTTTTCCTTTGTTAAGCATTTCTGTCATAGAAACTAATGGCATGATTGTTTCCTCCTTCATGTACTAGGTGATGTCCATTAACGCCTTAATCATCATCGACATACAAGCCTGTACATTGGTGATCAAGGTGATAGACTCGGGTAAATATCTTTTAGTATGATACCAAATTCACACCCTTTTTACCAATGAACAAGCCCTAATACAAAAAGAAGAATTATTCCCTATATTCTGACTGTTAATGGAATCTGCGCCACTGCTGAATAGCAAACGGTTACAAGGATTCCGCGATTTTTTTCGCATTTTCTTCTATATGTGGTTAATTTGATTTCAACGGAAGGTGTGTTCTGACAGCAGTACGAATGTCATCGATATCAAATGGTTTGGCAAAGTGGGTAAGTGCTCCCAGATCCTTTGCTTCCTGGATCATATCCAATTCTCCGTAGGCAGTCATGATGATCACCCGGATATCCTGGTCGATCACTTTCATTCTTTTTAGTATTTCGATTCCATCCATTCCAGGAATTTTCATATCCAATAGAACAAGATCAGGCGAGTGCTTTGTCACAATATCGAGCGCCTGAACGCCGTTTGCTGCCTGGAAAGTCTGATAGCCTTCCTTTTGAAGCACTTCATTCAGTAGTATTCGGATGCCAAACTGGTCGTCTACGATTAAGATTTTTTCTTTCATGTCATCCCCCTCTTTTTTCTTATTCTATAGTAATTTTTACCCTTAGAAAGTTCTGCTGATTATATTTTACATTCATCCTTCTTATATTTCGATGGATATTGATAATTTTCCTCCTTGCAATGACCGACGAATTTTGACAAAAACTGCCGCATCTTTTGCTTCACTATATAATTCATCTTATAATGAAAAGATAATAATTCAAAAAAGGAATACTCTCAGAGAGTTGTTCATGTTGATTTCCGCTGAAGGCTGCTCTCTTTCCGAGCGGCGGAGGACGTGGACTTTCTGAGATTGAAAAAGGAGTTTGAGTCATGTTAAAGATGTTTACGACGCAATTGGCCGGTTTGTTTAATCGGCTTTTTGATAAAGAGGAATTGTCCATTGAGGATGAAGCGCGGCTTTTGGCGCAGGCAGCCGTTGGCGAGGGAAAAATTTATATTAAAGGATTCAAGGAGATGGGTGCTGTGGAGATGGAAGCAATCCATGGAGCAGAGCCTTTGGCCCATTCCGCTCTTTTAATGGATGAAACCAAGCTGACGGATGCTGACCGAGTGCTTATTGTAAGCCGTTTTTCTACGGATGAGGAAGCTGTTGGGCTTGCGAAGCGTTTAGTGGAAAAAGGTCTTCCTTTTGCAGCCATTTCCGGGGCAGTCAAAGACCCTGGAAAAGAGGATCTCGTTTCCCTGGCAGATGCTCATTTGGATACAAAAGTATTAAAGGGTCTCCTTCCAGGGGAAGACGGTGAGCGTGTAGGCATGCCGACTAGCATGGCTGCTCTTTACCTTTACTTTGGGTTAAAGTTTACTATTGAAGAAATACTTGAAGAATATGAGTAATTCTATATTTTAATACAAGCAAAAAGCCAGCCAATTCTTACTCGGCTGGCTTTTTACGTATAATAGTTGGCATAAATTTCAAAAATCTTCTCTATATTCTGGTAAAATATAGTTAAATGTGTTTCTTCAAATAGTAAAAGTAAGGAAGTGGAAATTTGAGTAAAAAAGAAGCAGAATTAACAGATTCCGAAAAAGGGATAGACTTCGGATATGAGGATATATTGGAAATTTCAAAAACCTGTAAATTCTCCAATTGCACTCACTTATCCGAACCAGGATGTGAAGTTCAAAAAGCAATAAATAATGGCCTTCTCTCAGAAGAAAGATTTAACCATTTTTATAGGGATAAGAACGAAGCAGAGTATGTATCTCAACAAAAAAACAAAACGAAAGCAATCGATTATATGAAACAAAGAAAACTATTCCAAAGATAGGGCTTTAAAGGTGCCCTACAAGTCAAAAAGCTTGGAAAATCCCAAGCTTTTCGGCTCATCTAATCTATTTCCGCTTCCCATAAACATACGTGACGGCGAGTGCCAGCAGTAGAACCGAGCCTTTGACGATTTCAAACGCATAATAAGGAAGATTGAGCATGGTAAGTCCGTTCAATAGCACCCCTATCAGCGCTGCGCCGAAAAACGTCCCGATGACATTCGGCTTTCCTGCACCTAAAAAGGAGAAGCCTACGAAAACGGCAGCAACCGCCTCCATTAACAGCGGCGAACCTGCGTCGATCTGGCCTGACCCCACTCGCGCCGTGAAAAGGATCCCTGCCAAGGAAGCAAAAATCCCCGAGACGACATAGGCAATCAGCTTCACTTTCTTGACCCTCACCCCTGAAAGATGTGCCGCTTCTTCATTGCCGCCTGTCATGTAAAGAATCCTTCCCCATTTCGTATGTTCCAAGATGATGTACACCAATGCGACAAACACAAACATGATAATGACCGGGGCCGGGATGCCAAGCCATTTTCCCTGTCCGAGCCATAAAAAGGAGGTATAAAAGGAACCCGGTGCATTGCCTCCTCTGATCAATGGCATATGGTTATAAATCGAATAGCCCTCCGTATAGGTTCGGTGCAGCCCAGCAACGACGTACATCGTGCCCAGCGTAGCCAGAAGATCCGGAATTTTCAGCTTCACAATTAACAGCGAATTAAACAGACCAACTGCCGCACCGACAACGATTGGAAGCAAGATGACTGCCCAAATCGGGAGTTCGTACCATACCATCAGTGAAGCAGTAATAACCGTCGACAGCGACATGGTTGAGCCGACGGATAAGTCGAACCCATTGACAATCAGGGTAAATGTGACGCCTAGTGCCAGCAGGGTGACAATCGAAATGGAGCGCAATATATCGGTTAGGTTGCCATATGTAAGAAAGTGGCTGTTCACCAGGCTGAAATAGATGAGGACGGCAGCCATCAGTGCAGCTGCCCCGTATTTAAACAGATACGAAATGTACTTTTCTTTCATGATGCTCTTCCTTTCCTCCACTCGCATAAAGGAGCAGCTGTTCTTCTGTCGTATAGTCGCTTTGCAGTTCTTTGACAACCCTGCCGTCCACCATGACGAGGATCCTGTCGGCTACTGCAAGCAGCTCGCTCATTTCGCAGGAACAGTAAATGATTCCATTTCCTTCAACGGCAAGCTTGTCGATCAGCTGATAGATTTCTTGTTTCGCTCCGACATCCACTCCCTTTGTCGGTTCATCGAAAATCATGATTTCAGCCTCTTGCGTCAGCCATTTCCCAATGACAACCTTTTGCTGATTTCCCCCGCTTAGATAGTTCACTTCCACATCCTCATCGACTGCCTTTATACCAAGGTCGGCAATGATCTGTTTTGAAAAGACGCGTTCCCTCTTTTTTCGCAAAAATCCATTAGAAGTGAAATTTTTCAAGTGAGGAAATGTAAGATTTTTCGTAATCGATTCCGCCATGAACAGCCCTTCTCTTCTTCGCTCTTCAGGAATATAAACAATGTTTGAATCGATAGCATCAGCCGGATTGTGGAAAACAACGTTTTTTCCATGAACGGAAATGTTCCCGTTTTTCAATTTAGAAGCACCGGCCAACAGTTTGGACAACTCGGTTTTTCCGGCGCCAACGAGTCCGGCTATTCCGATGACTTCCCCTTTTTTCAGGGAGAAAGAGACGTCCCTGACGATTTTCCCGTCGCTGATATGACTCGCTTCAAGGATGGCTTCTCCTGTTTTTCTGGTTGTCTTCGGAGCCAGTTCCTGAAGTTTTTTGCCGAGCATTTCTTTTACGACCTCTTTCATCTCAGTTTGGGAGGTGAGTGAGGTTGAGACCGTCCTGCCGTCCCGCATGACCGTCAGCCGATCGGTTATTTCAAAAACCTCAGGCAGCCTGTGGGAAATAAAAATGCAGCCGACTCCCTGCTTTTTCAAAAGCTTGATGACTTGGAAAAGATGCTTCGTTTCTTCCAAGCTTAATGGGGCAGTAGGTTCATCCAGGATCAAAATGGAAGCATCCTGGATGATGGCTCTTGCGATGAGCAATAGCTGCTTTTCGGCAAGCGTGAGTGTTTTCGCCTCGTTTTCCAATGAAATATGGCTGCAATTCAGCTGATCGAGCGCTTTTTTGGCAATGCGCTTCAATTCCTTTTTGGGAAGGAACCATTTTTTAGCTGAGGCGATTTCGTTCAGCATTAAATTATCGAGCACAGTCAGCTCTGGTACGATGGCTGTATCCACTTCCTGATAGACGCAATGGATGCCGGATTGCAGTGATTCTCTCGGAGAAGGGAGTGTCCTCTTGCTTCCGGAAATCTCAATTTCCCCTTCATCCGGCTGATGGACGCCTGCAATGATTTTCATCAAGGTGCTTTTTCCAGCTCCATTCGCCCCGAGGAGTGCATGCACTTCCCCTTCGAGCAATTCAAAATGCGCGCCCTTTAACGCCTGATTGCCTCCAAATGTTTTATGGATATTCTTCATGGTCAACAAAGCCATTGCTGCCTCCTCCTTTCCGGTTCTTCGCCTGTTTTTTTATTTGCCGCTCTCTAAATCTTTCAGATAATCGGTATATCCTTGATCGCTTGCACCCCATCCGTCAACGTATTGTGACAGCTGATCGGTCGTAACGGACTGCTCCGGAAGCTGATCTCTCTTAACGAATACGGGATTAAGGACGACTTTGGCATCGGTTTGATCCCCTTGTAGTTTTTGGTACAAATAGCGGACTTGGATTCTGCCGATATCTTTCGGATCGACGGCAGCGGATGCGATCCAAGGGCTATTTTTATCCTGGATAAGCTGAAGATCTTCATCGCTCATATCGATCCCGTAAACCTTGATTTCATTCCTTCCGGCTTCCTGAATCGCTCTCGCAGCGCCTTTTGCGAATTCATCCCAAGCTGCCCATACGGCCGTGATGTCCCCTTTATTCGGATATTGCTTCAAGATCGCTTCCATTTGAGATTGAGTATCGAGAGCAGTATTTTGTGTGGCGGATCCGAAAGCAGCAACTTCTTCAATTCCAGGATGATCCTGCATGAACTGCTTGTAGGCAGCTTGACGTCTTTCCATCGGGGCGAAACCTGCGACCCAGATCTTAACGATTTTCCCTTTTCCGCCAATGTCATCAGACAGTGCGTTCAGCGTCTTCTCCGCCATTTGCTGATCTCCCTGTTCCAGGACCGTTACACCGTCTTCTTGAATGTCGGCATCAAACACAACAACGGGAATCTTGCTTGACGCTGCTTTTTTTACGCCTTCAGACAATGCTTCACTTGTACCGTGGTCGATTAAAATCCCATCAAAGCCTTGGTTTACCGCAGCATCCAGGTTGGAAGCCATTTTTGCCAAATCCCCATCTGATGTGAAAACAGTGACTTTTCCCCCGAACTTTTCAACCTGCTCCTTCACACCTGCTATGTATTGAGCAGAAAATGTGCCGAGGTTCAACTGCATAATCAGGGCAATTTTTTTATTAGCCAATGGATTATCCTTCTTCACTTTTGCATCAACGGAACCGGATTCGCCGCCTGTTTCTGCACTTGGCTGGCAAGCCGCCAGAATCCCGACTAATACCACAACGATTAAGAACAATGACACGAGTCTCTTTTTCAATTTTCTTCTCCCCTAAATTTCATATTTTTGTATTTTTGTTTTTGGATTGGTCATGCTCCCTTCGTCCAGAGCCGGCATTCTGAACGAAAAAAAGCCTCTTTTCCCTAGGAAAAGAGGCTTCTGATTATGACATCACCTTCTCTTATCTCCCAGGATTACTCCTGCAGGATTTAGCACCTTTCCGCAAAATGCGGTAGGTTGCCGGGCGTCATCGGGCCAGTCCCTCAGCCAACTCTTTATAAGAGGTATTCAATTGTGATTCAGATTTGCGGCACGCGCGCGCAGTCTGAATGGATATTAACGTACTATTTTCACATGCGATAAAAGTAATATTAAATATACTCAGTAAAATTGTCAATATTCTTTTTATTTAAAATTATAAATAATTTTCAAAATTGAATTTTACCTTCGTTCTGGGCAATCTAATTCTCAAAGGAGGTAATGGCAGATGGCTAGAAGAAAAATTCTCGTTCCGGAGTCCCGGGCAGCCCTTGATCAATTGAAGGCGAGGGTCACCGGCGCAGCGGACCCGGCGGATGCAAGGTTCGAAGCAGCAAGGGAGCAGGGCATCCCGCTGCAAAAAGGATACAACGGCAAATTGACATCAGAAGAAGCCGGAAAAGTCGGCGGCCGCATCGGTGGAAGCATGGTGCAGGAACTCATCCGCATGGCTAAAAACAACCTTAAAGAATAAACATTTAGACAAAACCCAACAAAAACCGGGCGGTGACAGGCACCATAGCCATCAAGTTAACCATTTTTCAGGTTTTTCTAAACGATTGAGCGGGAATCCACTCGCTTTCCGCGGACGAACTGGCAAGCCTCCTCGCT